>JAZKSZ010000108.1:0-7521 GCA_036625795.1 Haloarculaceae archaeon | reverse complement strand
CGACCGAGGTCGGAGGTCGTTTTTAGCGTAGATTTTTGCAAGCGGGGGTTCCGGAGCGAGCGAAGCGAGTGAGGAAACCCCCCGCAGTAAAAAGGTACCTAGAGGTAGTCGACGGTCTCGGGCAACTCCAGCTTCATGCCCTTGCGCTCGCGGATCTCCATGATCTTCTCGCGCTGGAGGTTGTCGGCCATCACCTGGAAGCCGGCGTTCTCGGTGTTCCAGGAGGCCCGCCCCTCCGTCGCCGAGCGGATGTCCGAGGAGAAGCCGATCATCTCCTCGACTGGCGCGATGCCCTCGACGACCTGCAGGTCGCCTTCCTGGTACATGTCGTCGATACGGCCACGGCGACCCTGGATCTCGCCCGAGGCGGCCCCCATATGCTCCGGGGGCACGTCGATCCGGACCTGCTGGATCGGCTCGAGCAGGCGGATCTCGGCGTCGATGAGGGCGTTGTGCAGGGCCTCACGCACCGCAGGGATGACCTGTGCGGGACCGCGGTGGATGGCGTCCTCGTGCAGGCGGGCGTCGTGCAGGCGGATGAGCGCCCCCTCGACCGGCTCGGCCGCCAGGGGGCCGTCGTTCAGCGCCTCCTCGAAGCCCTCGAGGACGAGCTCCATCGTCTCGTTGAGGTGCTGGATGCCCTTCGTGTCGTCGATGATGATGTTGGTGCCGTGGATGTGCTCGACCTCCTGGGAGGTGTCCTTGTCGAGACCGGCCTCTTGCAGCGCCTCGCGGCGCTCGAGTTCGGGCATGTCCATCGACGCCTCGCCCATCTTGAGCGTCTCCACGAGTTCCTCCGGGAGCGGCTGGACGGTCAGGTAGAAGCGGTTGTGCCGGTTCGGGGAGATCCCCTCGACCTCGCGGCTGGCTTCCTGGGGTGCTTCCCGGAAGACGACGATCGGTTCGCCGGTCGTCACGGGGATCCCCTGGTTGCGCTCGATGCGCTGGGTGATGACCTCGAGGTGGAGTTCCCCCTGCCCGGAGATCAGGTGTTCGCCAGTGTCCTCGTTGATCTCGATCTGGATCGTCGGGTCCTCCTTGGCGACCTGCTGGAGCGTCTCGATGAGCTTGGGCAGGTCGTCCATGTTCTGTGCCTCGACGGACTTGGTGATGACCGGCTCCGAGATGTGCTCGATGGACTCGAAGGGTGTCATCTCGACGCTGGAGACGGTCGAACCGGCGATGGCGTCGTCGAGGCCGGTGACGGCGGCGATGTTCCCGGCGGGGACGCGGTCGACCTCCTCGCGTTCGCCACCCATGTAGATGCCGACGCTCTGGATGCGGTTCTTGCCCGCAGTGCCGGAGACGTACAGTTCCTGGCCTTTCTCCAGGGTGCCCGAGAAGACACGTCCGGCGGCGATCTCGCCGGCGTGGGGGTCGATGCCGATGTCGGTGACCATCAGGACGACTTCGCCCTCCTCGTCGACCATCCGCATCGTGTCGGCGAGTTCGGAGTCGGCGTCGCCCCGCCAGATGCGCGGGATACGCCGGGGTTGGGCGTCGATGGGATTGGGGAAGTGCTCACAGACCATGTCGAGCACGACGTCGGCCAGCGGCGTCCGCTCGTGGAGTTCCTGGCGTTTGTCGGCCCGCTCCAGCTCCATGATGTCCCCGAAGTCCATGCCCGTGCGCTGCATCGAGGGCATCGAGACACCCCACTTGTACAGCGCCGACCCGAAGCCGACGGTCCCCTCCTCGACGGAGACCGTCCAGTCCTCGTCGATCTCGTCCATCTCTTCGGTCATCCCGCGGATGAGTTCGTTCACGTCGTGGATGACCGAGACGAGTCGCTGCTGCATCTCCTCGGGACCTTCCTGCAGCTCGGAGATGAGGCGGTCGACCTTGTTGATGAACAGCGTGGGCTTGACGCCCTCCCGCAGTGCCTGCCGGAGGACGGTCTCGGTCTGGGGCATCGCCCCCTCGACGGCGTCCACCACCACGAGCGCGCCGTCGACGGCGCGCATCGCACGTGTCACGTCCCCGCCGAAGTCGACGTGGCCCGGCGTGTCGATGAGGTTGATGAGGTGGTTGGTGTCCTCGTACTCGTGGGTCATCGAGACGTTCGCCGCGTCGATCGTGATGCCCCGCTCCTGTTCGTCCTCCTCGGTGTCCATCGCGAGCTGTTCGCCCGCCGTGTCCTCGGAGATCATCCCCGCGCCCGCCAGCAGGTTGTCGGTCAGCGTCGTCTTCCCGTGGTCGACGTGGGCGGCGATTGCGATGTTCCGGATGTTCTCCGGTTTATCCATCAACTCCTCGCACTCCTGGACGATCTTCTTGCGTCGGCCCATTCTTACCCCGATTACCGGCAGGAGGGTCAAAAGGGTAGTGTTTCGACGGGGGACTGTGCCGGCGTGACACGGCCGACGCGGCCGACGCTGCGGGTCGAACCCGGACGAACTCTAGAGAGTGTTTGGCCCGACTCCGAAGACATGTTGGAAAATTTACTTTCAGGGACAGTCCCTCGGTCCAGCCGTAATGTCAGACGACACGACGCGGCGACGGTTCCTCGCGGTGGCGGGAAGCACGACGGCGCTCGCGCTCGCCGGCTGTGCCGGCGGGGGCGACAGTGGGGACGGCGGCGGGGCCGGAACCGACTCCATAGACGGTAGCATGACCGAGACCGACTCCATGGACAGCGGGATGACCGAGACCGACTCCATGGACGGCGGGATGACCGACACGGACGAGGGGATGATGAGCGGCCCGACGACGGTGACCGTCCGGATCGAGAACGTCGCGCCGCCGGAGTTCTACGGCTCAGATACGCCCACGGGCGGCGCGATATGGGTCACCCCGGGCGCGTACGCGGTCCACACCGCCGAGAACCCCATCTTCACCGAGGGCGAGGAGGCCTCGGTCGGGCTCGAAGCGCTGGCAGAGGCCGGCCCGCCGACCGGCTTCCCGGACCAGCCGGGGCTGGTCGACGAGCTCCAGGAGATGGCGGGCAGCATGGGCGTGAGTGCGGCCGGAGCGTACACGCCCGAGAACACGGTTACCGACCCCAACGACCCGATGGGGGAGGTACCCGGCGCGCCGCCGATCGCTCCAGGTGGTGCCTACGAGTTCGACGTCGAGGCCGAACCCGGCCAGCGGCTCTCCTTTGCCTCGATGTTCGTCCCCTCGAACGACCTCTTCTTCGCGCCGGGGGCGGAGGGGATCACCCTGTGGCCCGCGGACGGCGAGCCGGCGGAGGGTGACGTGACCGACAGGGTCGGACTGTGGGACGCCGGCACCGAGCCCAACGGGCAGCCGGGCCAGGACCCCGACCAGGCGCCCGCCCAGAACAGCCCCGACCAGGGCGCCGACGAGGGCGGCGTCGTGCGCCCCCTCGACAGCGTCATGGACGGCTACGACTACCCCGCGGTGACCGACGCCATCCGGGTGACGCTGACGCCGGGCGGGTCGATGGACGGGTAGATGGTCGACGTCCCCTCCCGGTACGACCTGGGACTCGCAGGCCTGGCGGGCACGGCCGGCGTCGCCGGCTCCTTCGCCGTCGCGGGCTACACCCGGTCGTTCGTCGTCGCGCCGCTGGACGCCGCCGTCGTCACGGCCACGCCGGGGCCGGTCGTGGCCTTCATGATCCAGAACGTGGGCGGGGAGGCCCACCTGCTGCACATCGGGCTGGCGCTCGCGCTGGCGGTCGGGCTGTTCGGCGCGGTCGCGCTCGGCGGGGCTCGCATCGCCGGGCGCCTCGACAGCCGGCTCGCCGGTGGCCTGCTGGCCGGCCTGGCGGCGTGGACGCTCGCGGCGCTGCTCACGCGGGCGCCCGTCCCCGCAGCCGGAGTGGCCCTCCCCGTGGCTGTCGGCGCAGCGGCGGGCCCGCGTCACGCCCCGCCCGGATTCGACGCCTCCCGCCGGCGCGCGCTCGGGAGCGTCGCAGGTGCCGTCGCCTTCCTGGGGGCCGCGACCGGCGTGGGCATCCTCCGTTCGGGCGGGGACCCACTCGGGGCCGCCCCCGGAGCGGCCGACGCGGAGGGCCGGCTGCAGGAAGCCGAAAAGCGGTCGCTGTCGCTCGAGAGCGACGGGCTCCCGGGCCTGGTCAGCGAGATCGGGGACTTCTACAACGTCGATATCGCGGAGTTCGAGCCCGAGCTCCCGGCCGAGGAGTGGTCGCTGACCGTCACCGGCGAGACCGCCGAGGCCGACCTGACCGTCGACTTCGACGACCTGCTGGAGCGGCCGGTCGAACACCGCCTCGTGACGCTCCGGTGTGTCGGCGAGAGCCTCAACGGCCGCAAACTCGACACCGCCGTCTGGACCGGGACGCCCATCGCGCCGCTGCTCGACGCGGTCGACCCCGACGGCGAGTGTGGCTGTGTCGTCCTGCGGGGCGACGACGGCTACTTCGTGGAGTACCCCGTCGAAGTCCTCCGGGACGGCTTCCTGGCCTGGGGGATGAACGGGAAGGAACTCCCCTCCCAGCACGGCCACCCGGTCCGGATACTGGCGCCCGGCCACTGGGGCGAGACCAACGTCAAGTGGCTCACCGGGATCGAGGTGCTCGACCGGGAGATGGACGGCTACTGGGAACAGCGCGGCTGGGAGGGGACGGGACCGGTCAACACCGTCGCGAAGCTCTGGGAGGAAGGGGTCACCCGGCTCGGGGACGGCCGGGTCGAGCTTGCCGGCCACGCCTACGCCGGGACCCGCGGGGTCGAGGCAGTCGAGGTGTCGACCGACGGCGGCGACACCTGGGTCGAGGCGACCCTCTCCGACCCCCTGCCCGACGAGGACGTCTGGCGCCAGTACCGGTACCGCTTCGCACCCGAGGGGACTCACGAGGTGGTCGTCCGGGCGGTCGACGGCACCGGAACCGTGCAGGCCAGCGAACGCTCCGAGTCGTTCCCTTCCGGAGCCTCCGGGTGGGTCCGCCGGACCGTCAGTGGGTAGTGTGGTGCCCGCCCGTTCGAGCCGGAGCTCCAGTTCCCGCCGACGCTCGGCCGTGACACCGTGTCGAAACGACTTTCAGGATACTCCTGGCATCAAGGGACAGTCAATGGAGAAGGCCCTGTGGTACCTGTTCGCGGGCACGCGCGGCGGGGCAAACAGGGTCCGGATCGTCCGCGAACTCGAGGACCGGCCCCGGAACGCGAACGAGCTGGCCGACCGCCTCGACGTCGACTACAACACCGTCACTCACCACCTGGATATGCTCGAAGAACACGACGTCGTCGAACCGGGCGGCAGCGACTACGGCAAGCTGTACTTTCTGACCGACCGGTTCGAACGACACTGGGATACGTTCGAGGAGATTACCGAGGAGGTGAACTGAGATGGCGATGGGACCGGCGGTCATGGGTGCGATGGGGCTGGCGGGAGTCAACGCGGTCATCCTCGTCGTCCTGTCGGGAGTGTGGGTGCGCAACTACCGGACGTTCCAGTCGAATCTCACGCTCGCCTTGCTGGCCTTCGGCGTGGTGTTGCTCCTCGAGAACCTCATGGCCATCTACTTCTTTTTCAGCATGGGGTCGCTGTACGCCGACAGCCCGCTGGTCGGCGAGGCCGTGCTCGTGTTGCGGGGGCTGCAGTTCCTCGCGCTGGTCTTTCTGAGCTACGTGACCCTCCAGTAGTGCAAGCCCTGCGACCGGCGCAAAGGTCATACGGGGCCGGCCCCCCAGTACGTCCATGGACGTGCAGGTACGCGGACCCGGGCCGGTCGACCCGTTTCTCGGTGCCCGGGACCTCTTCGCGACGGAGCGGGACCTCGACCGGCCCGTCACTGTGCGGGTCGTCGAGGACCCCGACGAACGGACCCGCGCCAGCCACACCGACGACGCCCACCGGTTGACCATCTCCCGGCAGGCCGCCACCTCGGCGATGGCGCGCGAACTCGCCCTCCACGAGTTCGCCCACATGCACCACTACGAGGCCGACCACCCCTCCCACACCCAGTCCACCGAGGAGGCCATCTTCCTCGCGCTCGCAGGGCGGAGCGTCGAGCAGCGCAAGCTCACCCACTGCTACCAGATCGCCAACCACATGAAGGACATCTACGCCGACGACCTCTGGCTGGAGGTCGCCCCCGCCGACAAGCTGGTCGCCTTCCTCGAGTCCTCGCTGGCGGCCGCGGTCGCCGACCGGCCACAGGACCCGGCCACCGGCACGTGGGAACACGTGGCGGCGAAGCCGCCACGGGACGAGGAGCCGGCGCAGCCGGTCTCCCGACTGACACCGGCCGCCGACCCCGAGATCACCGCCGTCAACGCCGCCTTCGCGCTCGCGCTCGTGGAGCGACACGACCTCGTCGCCGAGGACCACCGCCTCTACGACCTCGCGCACGCGGCCGCCGCCGACGCCCCCGAGGTCGACCTGGCGGAGTTCAAACGCCACTTCCGGTCGCTGTCCCCCGACCCCGACGAGAGCGAGTACCGGAAGGCACTCGTGGATGTCACGCGTGCGTACGCAGGAGGGTCCGGACCGGCAGCGGACTAAGGCTCCCATCGCGGACCGGGAGCGTGGCAAACAGAAGGAAAGAACCGACAGTCAGCGGGCGGCAGCGGCGACGCGCTCTTTCTCCTCTTTCTGGTTGATCGCGTAGGCGGAGACGTCGTTGTTGGCGGCGCCGATGAGCTGCTGGGCGACGGCGTCGGCGGCGTCGGTCTCGCTCTTGAAGGAGTCGCTGTGGACGCCCTCTGCGATGAACTTCAGGGCCTGGTCGACCCGGCGCTGGGGGGAGATGTCGACGGCCTTCGGAACCGAAATCCCGCCGTACTTCAGTCGGACGGTCTCCTCGCGGGGCGCCGCGTTCTCGATGGCCTCGACGAGCACCTGGACGGGGTTCTCGCCGGTCCGGTCGTTGATCGTCCCGAAGGCATCCTGGACCAGGGAGGTCGTCAGCTGCTTCTTGCCGGTGTTCTCGTCGGTCTGCATCAGGCGATTGATGAGGCGCTCGACGATGCTGATCTCCGATTTCTTGAACTGCTTGTCGGCGTGGCGACCCATCGTGTGGGCGATCGGCGTGACCGTGATGTACCGCTCGGTGGAGGGGTCTGAGTACTCGATGTCGTCGACGCTCCAGCGCTGAAAGAGGAGCGCGTCGCTGTCCTCGCTGCCGGGTGCGTCGGGTTCGGGCTGGTCGGTGCTCATCTGACTGGCTTCTCCGCGTTACCGCGCACCAGTTCGATCAGCGATACGCCGTTGACCTTCTCGACCTTGTAGTTGACCCCGGAGAGGTCACCCATCGCACGGCCCTTCGCACCGCCGATGCCCGCGATCGTCACCTCGTCGTGCTCGTCGATAAAGGAGATGGCGCCGTCGCCGGGACAGAAGGCGGTGACCTGCTTGCCGTTTTTGATGAGCTGGACCCGGACGCACTTCCGGATCGCGGAGTTGGGCTGTTTCGCTTCGATGCCGACCTTCTCGAGGACGATGCCCCGCCCCTGCGGGGCGCCCTCGAGGGGGTCCGACTTCTCGCCGAGCCCCCGCTCGCGGCGCGCGTACTCGGAGTCGGACCACCGTCGCTTCTGGCGGTCCTTCTTGAGTTTCCGCGCGGCGTACTTGCCGTTTGCCATAGTGCAC
>JAZKSZ010000107.1:0-7562 GCA_036625795.1 Haloarculaceae archaeon | reverse complement strand
AGCATCGACTTCGAGTCGGCCTTCTACGACCACGCCGACGCGATGGACGCCTGCGAGACGGTCGTCCGGGCGGCCTACGAGGGCGTCGCCGAGAATTGCCAGGACGAACTCGAGACGCTCGGCCTGGAGGACTTCTCGGTCCCGGAGGTCGACTTCCCCCGGCTGAGCTACGAGGAGGCCATCGAGCGGGTCAACGCCACCGGCGAGCTCGAGGAGCAGCTCGTCTGGGGTGACGACCTCTCGACGGAGGCCGAGCACGCGCTGGGCGAGGACGTCGGGCGCCACTACTTCGTCACCGACTGGCCGAGCGAGATCAAACCGTTCTATATCAAGGACCACGACGACGACGCCGAGCTGTCGACCGGCTTCGACCTGATGCACCCCTCCCTGGAGCTGGTCTCCGGCGGGCAGCGTGAACACCGCTACGAGCACCTGATCGAGGGGTTCGAACAGCAGGGCCTGGAGCCCGAGGCCTTCGAGTACTACACCAAGATGTTCCGCTACGGGATGCCACCCCACGCCGGCTGGGGACTGGGCGCCGAGCGGCTCGTGATGACGATGCTCGACCTGGGGAACATCCGCGAGGCCGTCCTGTTCCCCAGGGATCGCCAGCGGCTGAGTCCCTGAGCGCGCGATGGCAGGCAGCGACTCCGATGCCGACGGCGCCGGTCCAGAAGCGACCGGGGGTGGGGATGACCCCGCCGCCGAAGAGGGGGCCGACGCCGACCGGACGGTGACGGTGCTGACCCGCGAGGACTGCAACCTCTGTGGGGAGGCCATCGAAACAGTCAGGAAGGTCACAGAGGCCGTGGACCGGACGGTCGCAGTGCGGGTCATAGACGTCGACGAAGCGGGGCTGGCTGACGAGTACGGCGACCGTGTCCCCTACGTCTTCGTCGACGACCGGCCGGCGTTCAAGTTCCGGGTCGACGCCACCGCCTTGCGCGCGGAGCTGACCAACTGACGGCGCACCCCACCTCGCCGACCGCTTGCTCGCCGTGCTCGCGGACAACGACGTCGGCGTGGGTTTTTACGGATCGCGCGGGTTCGAGCAGGTCGCTACCCGCGAGGTCGAACTCGCTGGCGTGTCGGTCACCGAGCACTGGTACAGCAAGACGCTCTGACCCGGGTCGGGTGGGCTCGCCCGCCACCGGGAGCCGGGCGCCAACGGTTATGTTGCTGGCCGCCACAGCCGGGGTATGACCGGAGTCCGCGACGCGGCGCCCGCAGGGGCGTTCGTCCCCGGCCACGCGGCCGGCTTCGCGACCGTCGACCGCCACGACGACCCGACGAAGGCCGGCGCGCGGGGCGCTGGGCTGGCCCTCTCGGACGGCGTGACCGTCACCGTCCACCCGGCCGAGGAGCGCTCGGTCGAACTGGACGGCGAGCCCGTCGAGCTGGGCGCTGTCGAGCGCGTACTGGACACGCTGGAGGCCCACGTCGCGGTCCGCGGGACCAGCGACCTCGCGCGCGGGGCCGGCCTCGGCGTCTCTGGCGGGATGGCGCTCGGCGCCGCGCTGGCGACGAACCGCGCGCTGGACCGCGGGCTCTCCGCCAACGAGCTCGTGACGATCGCCCACGGCGCCGAGATCCAGGCGGGGACGGGTCGGGGCGACGTGGTCGGGGCCGCCCGCGGCGGCGCGCCGGTCCGGCTGGAGCCGGGCGGCCCCCACGAGAACGTCGTGGACGCCGTCCCCGAGCCGGCCCGCGTGGAGTACCGCGTCCTCGGGGAGTCCGGCGTCACCGCTCCGGGCGGCGGCGAGGACCTGACCGCGGCCGGCGAGCGGGCGCTCTCGGCGGTCGTCCGCGACCCGACACTGGCGACGTTCATGGAAGCCTCCAGGGGGTTCGTCCGGGAGACCGGTCTCCTCACCGACCGCGCCCGCGCGGTCGTCGAGGACGTCGCGGCGGCAGGCGGGTCGGCGACGATGGCGGTCCGGGGCGAGACGGTCCTCGCGCTCGGGAGTGGACTGTCGGACGCGGGGTACGACGCCGCGGCCTGCCGGCTTCACCCCGGCGCGACCGTGGAGGAGCCCGACGCATAGGGTCCCGTCGCTGACAGGGGACACCGAGTCACTCCTCCCACTCGACCTCGGCGACCTTGTCGGTCTCGCGGAGGATGAACGGGCCGATCGAGAGGGTGTGTTTCGTCACCGTCGCGATGCGCATGACGTACGCGAGCAGGACCAGAAAGGGGAGCAGGGAGACGGTGGCGGCGACCGCGAGGAGGGCCGCGAGCGTGTCGACGCCGGCGACCGTCACGCTGTAGCGCCCGCTGTCGAAGTAGAGCACGATCACTGCGGCGACCAGCAGGGCGGGGACGGCGGCGGCGAGGATCCGCCGGGAGAGGTTGATCAGGTCCCACTGGAAGTACAGCGTCTTGAAGTGTTCGCGGGCCGGACCGAACAGCCGGAGCGCGTCGACCAGGTCATCGAGGGACTGCCGCGCCCCCTCGTCGAGAGCGTCGCCGTGCCGTTCGCGGATGCGGCGGGCGGCGAAGACCTTCCAGGAGTAGTTGAAATTCAGCGCGGCCGAAAGCACGTCGAAGCTGCCGAACGTGGCGTCGTCGAGCCCCTCGGAGACCCGGTCGGCGTTCTCGACGAGGCTGTCGGTGAGCTCCCGGGTCGCCCGGGCGAGGTCGTCGTCGGCGTCCCCGACCGCCTCCCGGAAGGTCGCGGCGCGCTCGCCGGAGACCTGCACGAGTGCCCGGAGGAACTGCGCCGGCCGCGAGGGACTGACCGGCGCCCCGACGACCTCGGCGACGTCGCGGCGAAACTCCATCGCCCCCTCCATGCGCTCGCGCTGGTCGTCGACCGCGCCCAGCTCCTGGGAGAGCACCAGCTGGTTCAGCGTCAACACGAGCGTCACGCCGGTGATCGTGGCGGTCAACAGCCCCTGGAAGGCCGTGTCCACGGAGTCGCCGGTCCGGACAGCCGCCGCCGCGCCCGGGTAGAGGTACCCAGCGGCCAGGAGGACCGCCAGCACAACCACGACGAGGAGGGCAACGACGAGCCAGCGGTCGGCCTCCATCAGGAGCCACAGCTTCACCCGGCTCTGGTCGGCACGCTCGCGGAGGCGGTCGCCGGGCGCGCCGTCGCCGTCGGACATACCACCGGCCAGTCCCCGCGGGACAAAAAACCTCCCGTGGCCCCTGCCCGCGCTGCGCGTCGGCCGAAGGGACCGCTTTTGACCCCGCCCGCCGTGTGTCCGCGCATGGACGACGGCGAAGCGAGCAACGCGAGCACCGACGACGGCGGGGAGGGCGCGGAGGTCCCCGAGAGTCACCCCCGCTACGAGTCGCTGCTGACCCGCCACCGGATCGAGGACGGCGTCGAGCGGGGGATCACCAGCCCGCAGGGGCTGATCGCCCAGGGCCGGGGCGAGGCCTTCGACTACCTGCTCGGCGAGGAGACGATCCCGAGCGCCGACGAGGCCGCCCGCGCCGCCGCCGCACAGCTGCTGCTCGCCGACCACCCCGTGGTCTCGGTCAACGGCAACGTCGCCGCGCTCGTCCCCGGCGAGGTGGTCGAGCTCGCCGAAGCAACGGGCGCCGACATCGAGGTCAACCTCTTCAACCGGACCGAGGAGCGGATGGCGGCCATCGCCGACCACCTCCGCGAGCACGGCGCGGAGGACGTGAAGGGGCTGACCGCCGACGCCCGCATCCCGGACCTCGACCACGAGCGCGCCAAGGTCGACGCCGACGGCATCTACGACGCCGACGTCGTGGTCGTCCCGCTGGAGGACGGCGACCGGGCGGAGGCGCTGGCCGCGATGGGCAAGACCGAGGTCGTCATCGACCTGAATCCGATGTCCCGGTCGGCGCAGGCGGCCGCGGTTCCCATCGTCGACAACATCATCCGGGCCGTTCCGAATATGACGGCCCACGCCCGCGAGCTGGCCGACGCCCCTCGGGACGAGCTGGAGACCATCGTCGCGGACTTCGACGCCGACGCCGCCCGCGCAGCCGCGGAGCGGGCGATCCGCGAAGGGGAGCTGGAGTGAGCGAGAGAGCGGGCGGGTGTCGACCCGCCCGGGACGACCGCGCCACAACGTTTACCTCCTGGTCCACCGTACCTGCGCGTATGGCGGACACCGTCGCTCCCGGTCCGCGGGTCGCCCGTCAGCCAGCTGTCGCTGGCCGCTGCTGTTGTCGCTGAGTCCTTCTCCCGTCCGGCTCCCAGTCGGCGGGCGCTGTACGCACCGCCTGACCCAACTGACAGCAGCCACCAGCACACCATGCCGAACCCGTTCACCTACGTCATCGAGGACGTCCGCACAGCGCTCGAGAAAGACCCCGCCGCCCGGAGCGTGCCGGCGGCACTCACCTACCCCGGCCTGCACGCCGTCTGGGCGTACCGGGTCGCCCACGCGCTCTGGGAGGCCGGCTTCTGTCTGCTCGCACGCCTCCTCTCCCAGCTCGCCCGGCTGCTGACCGGCGTCGAGATCCATCCCGGTGCCCGGCTGGGTCGTCGGGTGTTCATCGACCACGGGATGGGCGTCGTCATCGGCGAAACCGCCGTGGTGGGCGACGACGTCCACCTGTTTCACGGCGTCACGTTAGGTGGGGACGACCCCCGCCCGGTGAAGCGACACCCGGCCGTGGGCGAGGGGGCGACGCTCGGTGCGAACGCCACCCTCGTCGGCGACATCACAGTCGGACCGGGCGCAACCGTCGGGGCCGGCGCCGTGGTCGTCGACGACGTGCCGGCCGATGCGACGGTCGCGGGCAACCCCGCCGAGGTGGTCGGCGCGGCGGAAGAGGCGGTCGAGCCAGCCGACGAGCCGGGACGGAAACCGGTTCCAGGTGCTGGCACCGGGGAGGACGGAACCGGCGGCGTGTCCGGTGTCGAAGACGCTGGGTCGGGCGGCTTGACGTCCCGGGCGTGGGGGCTACTCCCGGCCTGTTGAATATCGCCCGAGGCACGTCCCAGTGTGCTCCGCTGTGGCGTTGGTATATATCCCTCAATACCGGAGGTGAGCCGTACGTCCGGGGCAATGGGAAGGTGTCCCCGCCCGTACCGCTCATAGCAGCGTTTTTTCGCCCGGTCGACCAGTGTTGTGGCGATGAGCAGCCGGCACTCGAAAGACCGACAGCACCGTCCGGGGAGGGAAACGTGACCGGAACGAGACAGCCACACGTAGAGCGCGCGCTCGAGGTCGTCGAGGCGGAAAGCGCACTCCTCCAGCGCGAGCGGAACGCCTTCGAGCGGTTCCTCCGGCGGGTCGAGCGGGTGCAGGTGGGCACCGCCGCGGGCGGGTCACTCGGGCGGACCGCGCCGGAGGGGAGCGGGGCCGCTCCCGCCCAGGCCACGCTGGTCACGGGTGACACGCCGGACGGCCTCCGGGAGGTCCGGACGGCCTACCGGGAGACGGTGATGGCAGTCTCCCACTACGACCGCGAGTACGGCGAGAGTCTGGCGGAGCACGCGGCGGCGGAGCTGGGCGAGAGCGTTGCCGCACAGCTGGTCAGCGGGGCCGCACCGGCCCCGGTCGTCAAGCGAGCGGTCGTCGGGGCTGCCGGCGAGGCTCGTGACAGCCGCAAGGAACTGGTCGCCGTGCTGGACCGCGAGCGCGACTCCCTCCAGGGGGTCAAAGCCGACCTCGACGAGATAGAGCGGACGGTCTACGAACTCGGTCGACAGGTCTCGAACGCGGCCCGCAGCGGCGAGCTAGCAGCCATCGACGCGGACCTCGAGGCAGCCGAAAAGCGGTGTACCGACCTCCTGAACCGGCGTCAGAAGCTGGTGCACGGCCGTTCGGCCGCGGCCGTCTCGGGCGTCGAGGCCGACAGTCTCGCACGGTATCTCTACAGCGGGCTGGAGACGCGCTGTCCTGCGCTCGCGGACATCGCCGCCTGCCTCGACAGCATCCGCACACACCGGACCCGCTGTCTTCGCTGACGCGGGCCCTCCGCCCGAGCCCGACCCTGCCCTCGACCACCGCCGTCTTTTCCCTCCAGTCCGAACGGGAGGTGATGGTCGTCTATCCCTCGGTGCTGGAGCGGGGCGTCGAGCTGTGCGAGCGAGCGGGCTACGAGGTGGTGGAGCCGAGTGCAGCCGACGCGCCGGCGGTCGCCACCCCCACGGAAGGGGCAGCCGGCCTGGTCGACGAGCCCCGGCCGGTCGCCATCGAGCCCCTCGGGGAGGACACGGTCGGCCCGGAGGCGGTCGTTCCACGGCTGGCGAGCGCGCTCGACGCTGGCCGGGACTGTCTGTTCGTCGTCCCCGCTCCCGGTGGCGGCGACGCCCTCGCGCGGCTGGTGGCGTCGGTGCTCCAGACGCCGACGGCGCTGGCCGCCGACGAGGCCGCTGGGCGGCGCTTCTACAGCGGCCCCGACCGGGTACCGCTCTCCGATGGCAGCTACGCCTGCGTCCGCGCCCCGGCCGAGCGCCTACAGTGGCGCGAGGTCGACACCAGGGCCGAGCGTCCCCGCCTGGAACTCTCGGTGGCCGACGAGGTGGCCGCGGTGCTGGAGCACGTTGACGCGCTCGCGACACCCGACCGGGCCTCGTTCCGGTACGCCTACAGCCGCAACGCGGCGGGGCGCTTCGAGGTCACCGAGCGCGGCGAGGTGGTCGACGCCTTCGGCGGCGTGACGGCGCTGCGCCGGGCCGGCTACACCCCGGTGGCGATGCCGCTGGTCCCCGAGCACGTCTTCCCCGACGGGCGCGACCCCGGCCGGTCGTGGGCGGTCTGTGCCGTCGGCGACGACACGGTCTTCGGACCGGACGGCCCGCGTCCCTGGCCCTGACCGCGCCCGTACACCGCTCCACTGTCGGCACCTGCGGCATGAAAGCGTTTAACAATCGCTCGGTAGTACTACTCGGTTGTATGAGCGACTCAGAGTACGGCCAGTTCAGCGACGTCGGCGAGGCGGAAGTGACGCGGGCGATCGGCCAGGAGTGGACCGAGGAGTTCATGGACTTCTCGGATTCGGACGTGATCATCGTCGGCGGCGGTCCCTCGGGGCTGATGGCCGCCAAGGAACTCTCCGAGCGGGGTGTCCAGACGATGGTCGTCGAGAAGAACAACTACCTCGGCGGCGGCTTCTGGCTCGGCGGGTTCCTGATGAACAAGGTCACGGTCAGGTCGCCCGCCCAGCACGTGCTGGAGGACCTGGATGTCGACTACAAGCAGTCCCAGGACAGCGAGGGGCTGTACGTCGCCAACGGCCCGGAGGCCTGCTCGGGCCTGATCAAGGCCGCGTGCGACGCCGGCGCGAAAATGCAGAACATGACGGAGTTCACCGACATCGTGATCCGCGAGGACCACCGGGTCGGGGGCATCGTGATGAACTGGACACCGGTCCACGCGCTGCCCCGGGAGATCACCTGCGTCGACCCCATCGCCGTGGAGGCCGACTTGGTGATCGACGCCACCGGCCACGACGCCGTCGCCGTCTCAAAGCTCCAGGAGCGGGGCGTGCTGAACGCGCCGGGCATCGAACACGCCGAGGAACACAGCACCGGCATGGACCAGACGGACGAGGGGCAGTACGGCGCCCCCGGCCACGACTCGCCGGGCCACGACTCCATGTGGGTCGGCGAGAGCGAGGACGC
>JAZKSZ010000106.1:0-7594 GCA_036625795.1 Haloarculaceae archaeon | reverse complement strand
GGCAGGGGAGGGAGTGGGATTATACCGTACGACTGCATACACGTGGCTATGGCTCTGGAGACGATGGAACCGAACCCGGTGTGGGCGTCCGACGCCTACGCCGACACGGTCGACACCCTCGCCGGACACCGCGGGCTGGTCTACAAGGTCTGGGGCGGCGACTGGTGCAAGGACTGCCGGGCGCAACTCCCCGACTTCGGCGCGGCACTGAAGGAGGCGGGCATCCCGGAGGAGAACGTCATCCACCACGAACTCGACGAGGACAAGCAGGGGCCGGGCGTCGAAGAGTACGGGGTCGAGTACATCCCGACCGTGGTCGTCGAGCACCGCGGCGAGGAGATCGTCCGCTTCGTCGAGGAGGAACCGGTTCCCATCGCGGTTTACCTCGCCCAGCGCATCGAGGAGTACTTCGACTGAACGGCTACCCCGCCGGAACTGTCCGAGCCGTCCGGCCCGCAGACGCGGGCATCCGACCCCAAGGCATTTGTAGTTACTCGCGTTGTGAGTAACTATGAGCGAGACGGGCTCGGAGCCCGACGCCGACTATCTCGAGGACATCGACGACGGCTGTGGCTGTGTCGAGACGTGGGAGCAACTGAGCGAACTCCGCGGCGACTGAATCGGGGTACGAGCCGGGCGCGAGTGACCGTCGGTGACCGTCAGTCCCCGCCAGTCCCGTCGGCCGCCCAGGCGAGCGCGTCCTCGACGGTTTCTTTCGGCGGCGAGCAGGCAAAGGAGCGACACGCGTAGACTGCGGGCCGCCCGTCCCGTGGCCCGCGGTCGGCCCAGAGGGGGGGCGCCGCCGCCAGGTCGAGCGTCTCCAGCCACTCCTGCAGGCGCTCGTCGCTGGCGGGGCGCCAGGCCAGGAGTCGCGTGGGGAGGTACCGCTCGGCCACGGTCTCGCGCCAGGGGGCGGGCGGGTCGTCGGCCGCGAGCGTGAGTTCGAGGTGCCCCTCTGCCAGCGTGTCCGCGGCCAGCGAGAGGCTCGCGTGCTGGAGCGGGTTCGCGTCGATCCGGTCACCCTGAGTGTTCACGACGGTCTCGGCGACGGTCCCGAAGTCGGCCTCGGCGAAGCCTTCGAGCGCCAGGAGCAACTGGGCGGCGACGCCGGCGCTGGAGGGCGTCGACTGGTCGGAGACCTCCTGCGGGCGGGCGATGAGCTCCTCCCCGCCGGCCTGCGTGAAGTAGAGCGTTCCCTGCTCCGGGTCCCAGAACCGCTGCTCGATGGCCCGCGCCAGTTCGAGCGCGAAGGCGAGGTGGTCGACGTCACCGGTCGCCTCGAACAGGTCCAGCGCCCCCTTCCCGAGGAAGGCGTAGTCCTCGAGGTAGCCCTCGACGCGCACCTCCCCGTCCTTGTAGCGCCGGTGGAGCTGACGGTCGTCGGCGTCCCAGCAGTGTTCGCGGACGAAGGCGAGCGCCTCGGCTGCCGTGTCGGTGTAGCTGTGGTCAAGGACGAGCCCGCCCTCGGCGAGCGCGGAGATAGCGAGCCCGTTCCAGCCCGCGAGGACCTTCTCGTCGCGTGGCGGGCGAGGTCGGTCCTCGCGCGCGGCGCGGACCTGCTCCCGGGCGCGGTTGAGTCGCTCGTGAACCTCCCCCTCGTCGAGGTCGTGCTCCGCGGCCAGCTCGGGAACAGGCGCCGAGACGGTGAGCACCGTGCTGCCCTCGAAGTTGCCGGCCTCGCTTACCCCGTAGCGGTCACAGAACAGGTCGGCGTCCGCCGCGTCGCTCACGGCGTCGTGGACCTCCGCCGGGGTCCAGACGTAGAACTCCCCCTCGACGCGCTCCCCGCTCTCGTCGGCGCTGCGGGCGTCCAGCGTGCTGTAGAAGCCGCCGTCGGGGTGCTGGAGTTCCGCCTCCAGGAAGGCGAAGGTCTCCTCGGCGACCGTCGCGTATCGCTCGTCGCCGGTGGCCTGGTAGCCCGCGAGGAAGGCCCGCGGGAGTTCCGCGTTGTCGTAGAGCATCTTCTCGAAGTGCGGGACGACCCACTCCCGGTCGGTCGTGTAGCGGTGAAACCCACCGCCGACGTGGTCGTAGAGCCCGCCCGCCGCCATCGCATCCAGCGCCTCCGTGGCGACCTCGAGGTACTCCGGCTCGCCGGTGCGGTCGTACGCCCGCAGGAGGATGTGGAGCCGGCCGGACTGGGGGAACTTCTGGCCCCGACCCCAGCCGCCGTGGGTCCGGTCGGCCCCGTTGACGGCGGCCTTCGCTGCCCGGTCGAGGACCCCGTCCTCGGGCGGGCTGGGCTGGTCGGGCACCTCCTCGAGTTCACCCTCGATGGCCCGGGTCCACTTTGCGGCGCGCTGTTCGATCTCCTCGCGCTCCTCCGGGTCCGTCCAGGCGTCGCGGATGTCCTCCAGGAGCTGCTTGAAGCCGGGTTGACCGCGCTTGGGCTCCGGCGGGAAGTACGTCCCCACGTAGAAGGGCTCCCCCTCGGGTGTGAGCCAGGCCGACAGTGGCCACCCGCCCTGCCCGGTGACCCGCTGGCAGATCGTCATGTAGATACTGTCGACGTCGGGGCGCTCCTCCCGGTCGACTTTCACGGGGACGAAGTGCTCGTTGAGCAGTTCGGCGGCCGCTTCGTCCTCGAAGCTCTCCTCGGCCATGACGTGACACCAGTGGCAGGCGGCGTAGCCGATGGAGAGGAAGATCGGGACGTCCCGTTCCTTCGCGGCCTCCTTCGCGGCCTCGTCCCAGGGCTGCCAGTTGACGGGGTTGTCGGCGTGGGCCTGCAGGTATGGGCTCCCCTCCTCGTCCAGGCGGTTCCGGCTTGTCGGTGTGCTCATACGTCCGGTAGTGGTGCCCGCCACCTAACCCCACCGGTGACCCCGCTCCGTGGCCGGCAAGGGTCGAAGCCGAACCCTTTAGTCGCCGCCTGACGCTCCATGAGGTATGACTGAGACAGTGCTGCTCGTGGGCGGGGGCGGCCGCGAACACGCCATTGCACGGGCGGTCGCGGGGAGCGAGGAGGCGACGCTGTACGCCTGTGCGGGCAACCGGAACCCCGGGATCGCGGACCTCGCTGCCGGGTTCGAGACGCTGGAGACGACCAACCCGACGGCCGTCACCGCCTACGCCGAGGAGGTCGGCGCGGACCTGGCCGTCGTCGGTCCGGAGGCGGCTCTGGAGGCAGGCGTCGCCGACGCGCTCGACGAGGCGGGGGTCTATACGTTCGGCCCGCGGGAAGAGCAGGCCCGCATCGAGACGGACAAGGGGTTCCAGCGCCGCTTCATGCAGGAACACGGCGTCCCCGGCTGTCCCGACTTCGAGGAGTTCAGGGACATGGAGGCCGCCTGCGAGTACATCGACGCCTACGACGGGGACCTGGCGGTCAAGCCCGCGGGACTCACGGGCGGCAAGGGCGTCCGCGTCATCGGCGACCAGGTCACTGCCGAGGAGGCGAAGGAATATCTGCGCGAGTCGGAGTACGACCGCGTGGTACTGGAGGAGCGGCTGGTCGGCGAGGAGTTCACCGTCCAGGCCTTCGTCGCCAACGGTCAGGTCCGGGTGACGCCGGCCGTCCAGGACCACAAGCGCGCCTACGAGGGCGACGAGGGCCCAAACACCGGCGGGATGGGCTCGTACAGCGATGCTGCCCTCGAACTCCCCTTCATGGACGAGGACGACTACCTCGAGGCAGTGGACGTCATCCAGGCGACCGTCGACGCCCTGGAGGGGTACAAGGGCATCCTCTATGGCCAGTTCATGCTCACCGCAGCAGGCGTGAAAGTGGTCGAGTTCAACGCCCGCTTCGGTGACCCGGAGGCGATGAACACGCTGCCGGTGCTGGAGACGGACTTCCTCGACGTGCTCGTCGCGGCCCGCGAGGGCGACTCGCTGCCGCGGCTGACGTTCGCTCGCGAGGCCACGGTCTGCAAGTACGCCGTCCCGGAGGGCTACCCGACCGACCCCGATGGGGGAACGAAAGTGGCGGTCAACGAGGACAACGTCGGGGACGCGCTGCTGTTCTACGCGAGCGTCGACGAGCGCGAGGACGGCATCTACACGACCACCTCCCGCTCCTTTGCGGTGGTCGGCGTGGCCGACACCATCACCGAGGCCGAGGAGCAGGCGGAAGCCGGGCTCGCTGCTGCCGGCGAGGAGGGGCTGCGGATGCGCCACGACATCGGCAAACCCGACCTCGTCCAGCGGCGGATCGACCACGTGCGGGAACTGCGCGGCGACTGACCGGCCACGAACTGCGGGGGCGGGCTGGGGCTGCCGGACCCGGACTCGCGGATCCAAACGCCGATGTACCCCCTGGCGCAATCCGACACCGATGAGCCTCTCGGAGGAAGCGCTGGACCGGCTGGCCGACATCGTCGAGCGCCAGCCCACCAAGAACGCCGAACTCCAGGCGGCGTGGGGAATGGACAGCGGGAGCGAGGTCCACAGCTACCTGGAGGGGGAACTCGGGGAGTACTACTACCGGAACGACGACTCGCTGATCTGCGCGACGCCCGAGGCGGAGGCGCTGGTGACCGGCGAGGAGCTGGAAGGTCCCCGCACCGTCGACACGGACGCATTCGGGGCAGCCGTGCTGGACGTGCTGCCGGGCCCCGACGAGGAGCCCCAGAGCGTCGTCGCGACGCTGCAGGACCTCCGGAAGACCGGGCGGGACCCGCCGGTCGAGGAGGTGCGCTCGACGCTGCACACGCTGGCCGACCGCGGGGCCGTCGAGCGCGTGCGCAAGACCGTTCCGACCTTTCGGCTGGCGCTCCCACGTGGGGAGCTGGAAGTGCGAGAGTAGTGGGAAGGAGGGTCCCGACGGACCCGGTCAGGACTGCAGCGCCGTGATGTCCGTCGAGGAGACGATCCCCACGTAGTCGTCGTCGACCACGGGGAGGTGCTTGATGCCGTACGTCGTCATCATCTCGGCGGCCCGCCGGACCTCGAGGTCCGGGGGAACGGTCTCGACGGACTCGGTCATCACGTCCGCGACGGTCACCTCGCGGCCGCTCTCGCCGTCGGCCACGACCGCGAGCATGTCGGTCGTCGTCACGATGGAGGGCGGCGCCGTCGTCACCAGCAGCGCGCTGATATCTTCCTCGCGCATCTGTGCCGCCGCCGTTGCTGCCGTCGTGTCCGGCCGGACTGTCTCGACCGGTGACGACATGATCTCCCGAACGGGGGTTTCGGAACCGGAACTCATGCCCGAATATTGGGATGATCGTTGATGAGCGTTGTGCTCCGCCAGCGCCGGGGAGTCGTCACTCCGTCCCCGGTCGCTGCCGCGAGCGCTGGCGCTCCAGAAGCTGTTTGACCCCCGCCCCGGGACCGCCGTTGATGGGCCAGCCCCGCTGTCGCCACGCGGGTGGCTCCGGCTCGAAGTCCCCACAGGAGCCCGCACACTCGCCGGCTGTCTGGTGGCAGTCCTTGGCCGTGCAGTAGGGTCGCGCCACGTCCGGCTCGGGATGGAGTTCGAAGTGGCGACAATCGGGGCGCATCGAATCGGCGTAGCTGCGCCAGCCACGCTCGTACGCGCGTTCGGCGATCTCGAGACGCTTGCGGGCCTTCCAGTCGGGGTCGGCGTACTCGAAACGGGCCGCCGAGGTGTCGTGGCCGCCCCCCGTCGGGTTCTCGAGAATGCGCGTCCCGGGGTCGTCGACCCGAAGGGTTCGGGGCCGCCAGACGGCGCGTGCGGCGTCGGGGCCGCGTTCGCCCGGCGCGACGGTCAGGATGCCGGCCTCGACGGGGATGTCTTCGAGCAGGGCTGGCTCAACGCGCTCGCCGGCCTCGGCGGTCGCGACCCAGACCTCGTCGGCCAGCGCGAGTGCGACGTCGTGACGGAGCTGGGGGCGGAGTGCCCGCGCCGCGGCCGCGTCGAGGTCGGGCTTGTTCTCGATGGCGACGACCCGGTCGACCCAGTCGGGGTAGGGTCTGACCCGGCGGACCTGGACCCGGCCGTTCCGCTTGCGTCGCTCCAGCACGTCGCGGTCGGCCGCCCGGTGGACCGCCTCGCGGACGTACCGCCAGGGGTATCCCGGGTCGGGCAGCGCCTCGCGGTACCAGGCCCACTCGGCGGGGGCGTGCCGGACGACGTGCAGGAGGTCCGAATCGAGGCGGCGCTGGCCGAAGGCGCCGCGCGCGGCCAGCCCCTCCGGGTCACAGACGAGGACGATCGTGTCCCACCGGCGCCGTTCGGTCCCTAGCTGGCGGGCGACGACGACCAGGCGCTCGTCGGTACCCTCGGGGGGCCAGTGGCGCTCGGCCCACGCGCAGACCTGCAGTTCGAACGCGAACTCGCTGTCCACACGGCCCGGTCGGCGGGCCGCCGGCATGAGCGTGTCGACGCTGGGCAGCCGGCGTGGGCCGCGCCGGAGCGGGTGCCCGTCGCGTGTCGCTTCCTTTTTATTCGCGAGACGGCTCTCTCCCGATATGACCGAGCAGGACGCGACCGACGACTCCCGAGGCGACCCCGCGGCCAGCGGTGCTGACGGGGACGAGGGTGCCGACGGAGACGGCGGTGGCGACGGGACGGAGGTCGGCTCCGGTGACGCCGGACCGGACGCCGGCGGCGACGGCGACAGCGACAGGGAGGCCGAGGGTCTCGAGGAGATCGTCGACGAGACCGGCGCGGACTGGGAGACGGTCGCGGACATCGCCGGCGAGGGCGAACCTGACGAGGACCTCGTCGAGAGGGTCGAGGAACGCGACCCCGAGGACGTGGCCGCCGAGATCGCCGGCCTCCGGGACACCGTCTCGAACCTCGAGGCCGAACTCGAGGAACGCGAGGCGGAGGTCGAGGACCTCGAGTCCCGGCTCGCACGGAAACAGGCCGACTTCCAGAACTACAAGAAACGCCAGGAACAGAAGATGGAGGACGTTCGGGAACGCGCGACCGAGGACCTGGTGACGCGGCTGCTCGACGTGCGGGACAACCTCGCCCGGGCGCTGGAGCAGGACGAGGACGCCGACATCCGCGGCGGGGTCGAGTCCACCCTCCAGCAGTTCGACGAGGAACTCGACCGGGAGAACGTCGCGGTCATCGAGCCCGAGCCCGGCGAGGAGACCGACCCGACCCGCCACGAGGTGTTGATGCGCGTCGACTCCGACCGGCCCGAGGGGACCGTCGACGACGTCCACCGCCCGGGTTACGAGATGGGCGGGAAGGTGCTCCGGCCGGCCCAGGTCACTGTCAGTGACGGCTAACCGGACCCGGAGGTGTGAGGCCGAGCAAACGCTGTCGCCGGCGAGCGGTCGATTTGCGGTCGATTTATACGGCCGGGTCGGCAGGGTCGACCCCGGCTCGAAAAATCGGGGACGGCGTCCGGAGTCAGTCGAACTGCTGACGGGTCGTTCTAGCAACTTTTAACCGCCGCAACCGGGTACGTATGGACAAGATGGCGAGCAACAAGATTCTCGGGATCGACCTCGGGACCACGAACAGCGCGTTCGCGGTCATGGAGGGCGGCGACCCGGAGATCATCGTCAACAACGAGGGCGACCGGACGACGCCCTCGGTGGTAGCGTTCGACGACGGCGAACAGCTCGTGGGCAAGCCCGCGAAGAACCAGGCCGTCCAGAACCCCGACAACACCGTCGAGTCGATCAAGCGACACATGGGCGAGGACGGCTACACCGTCGAGATCGAGGG
>JAZKSZ010000105.1:0-7691 GCA_036625795.1 Haloarculaceae archaeon | reverse complement strand
CTCTGTGTCCACGGCGACGAGTCTTCCGCCCAGGACCTGTCCTCGGCGCTGTACCACGACTACAACATGCGGACCTTCGCGCCCAAAAACCTGGAGACCTTCCGGTTTCTGTAAACCCACTTTTTACTGCGTCGGGTGCCCTCGCTCGCTTCGCTCGCTGCGGGCACCGCTCCTTGTAAAAACTTGGGGAAAAACGACCTCGCCGCTCGACCGCTCCGCGGTCTCGCGGCGAGTGAACCGCGCGCCGCAGGCGCGCGGATGCTGGCTCCTCCGCTCGGCTCCGCACGCTGTGAGTTTCCAGGCCGCCGGCCCGAGCACCGACACGTTACCGTGGGACTACAGTATCCGGTAGTGGCTGCGCCAGGATGAACTCGACCGTATAAACGCGCGGCCACCGATGCGTCGAGTATGAGATCCCCCACCGTCCTCGTCACCGGTGCCACCGGCACCGTCGGCGCCGCACTCTGTGACTCGCTGGCCGACCGCGACTGCGAGGTCCGGGCGCTCGCCCGCGACTCCGCGGACGCGCCGGCGGGTACGGAGGCCGTGGCCTTCGACTTCGAGAAGCCCGAGACGTGGGGCCGGGCCTTCGAGGGCGGCGGCCGACTCTTCCTGGTCCGGCCACCCGCCATCAGCCGCGTCGGCGACCACCTCCTGCCCGCGGTCGACGCCGCCGTCCGGTGTGGCGTCGAACACGTCACGCTGCTGTCGGTGCTCGGCGCCGAAAAGAACCCTCTGCTCCCTCACCGCCGGATCGAGAAACACCTCCTCGAGGCCGACTGTACCTACACGTTCCTGCGGGCCTCCTTTTTCATGCAGAACTTCGACGAGGTCCACGCCGCCGAGATCCGCGACCAGGGCGAGATATTCGTCCCCGCGGGCAACGGGGAGACCAGCTTCGTCGACGCCCGCGACGTCGCCGACGTGGCCGCGCTCACCCTTCTGGAATCGGGCCACGAGGACACCGCCTACGACATCACGGGCGCCGAGGCGCTCACCTACCACGAAGTTGCCGACACCTTCACCGCGGTGCTGGGCCGGGAGGTCACCTACGCCGACCCCTCCATCCCTCGGTTCGTCCGGGGGATGCGCGGGCGCGGCGAGTCGCTGGGCTTCATCGCTGTCATGCTGGTCCTCTACACGACCGCGCGGTTCGGGCTGGCGGGCCGGGTCACCGACGACACCGAACGCCTGCTCGGGCGCGAACCGCGGTCGCTGCGGACCTACGTCGCAGACTACGCCGACGCCTTCGAACCGGACAGTTCCGGGTCGACCCGGGAGGTGACCGCCCGATGAGTACCGTTGCCGGCCGCCTCGGTGACCCCCGGCGGAGGGCGCCGGCGTCGGTCCGCTCTGACTACAGCGGTTCCTCGCCGTCGACGATACCCTGCGCGCGCTCGACCAGCGCCGGCACGGCCGTCTCCAGGTCAGCGAAGGCCGGCCGGTCAGAGGCGTCTGTGAGGTACCGGAGGTAGTACCCCTCGAAGACGGTCGCGGCCTCAAACAGCGCGAACGCACGGTAGAAGCGGTCATCTTCGAAGGTCCGGCCTGTCGCGCTCTCGTAGCGGTCGACGAGTTCGGTCCGGGGGTGGTACCCCTCGCGTGTCGTGAACTGCGGCGCGACCTCGAACGGGAGCCCGCAGGCCTCGCGCTCGGTCTCGAACCAGAACGCGAGCAGCCGACCCAGGTCCGCCAGCGGGTCGCCGAGGCCGCCCCGCTCCCAGTCGAGGACGCCGACGACCTCCGGCGGGGTCTCGGGGGTGAACTTCAGGTTGGCGAGCGTGTAGTCGCCGTGGACGAGCGTCCGGTCCGGGTCGGCTGGAACGTTCGCGGCCAGCCACTCGCCGACGGCCCCGGCACCGGGGACTCCGCGGTCAGTCCGGTCGCGGTACCCCCGGAAGCGCTCACGCCACTCGTCGACCCGGTCGGCGGATCCGCGGTCGCTCGGACGCTCCAGGTCGGCCCGGTTGCTGTCGACCGCATGGATATCGGCGAGCGTGTCGACCAACTGCTCGCCGACCCGCCCGCGGTTCGCCCCCTCGACGTAGGCCATCGGTTCGCCGTGGCGCAGCACCTTCCCGTCCAGCCGCTCGACGACGGTGAACGGTGCGCGGGCGACCGACTCGTCCTCGACGGCCAGGACGGGATACGGAGTCGGGAGGTCGGTCCACTCCAGGGCTTCGAGGAGGCGGAACTCCCGGAAGATATCGTGAGCGTCGGCCGGCGCGCCGGCCAGGGGCGGCCGACGGACGACGAAGCGGCGGTCGCCCCACATCAGGAAGAGCGTCTCGTTGCCCAGCCCGGGGTCGTGAGGCGACAGCGCCCAGAACTCCGGTTCCCCCAGCGCGTCCGCAAGCACGGCGTAGAGGCCCTCGGTGTCCAGATACCGGCTCGCGCCGCCGACCTCCGCGTCCGCGTCGCTCATCCGGCCCCCCCGCTCGCGGCCTCCGCGGGGTCGACCACCTCGCCGGTCTCGGGGGAGACGCCGACCTGGTCACAGAGTCCCGCCAGCGGGCAGGCCTCGGGGTCGTCCAGACAGGCCGGCGTGCGGGCCGAGCAGTACTCCCGCCCGAACTGGATCATCGCGGTGTGTCCGAAGCCACACTTCTCGGGAGGCACGTCGCGCTCCAGGGCTTCCCTAACGGACTCGTGGTCGGCATCGGCCGGGGCAAGCCCCATCCGGCGGGCGATCCTGTGGACGTGGGTGTCGACGGGGAAGACGCCGCCGCGGCCGCCGGCAAAGAGGAGGACGCAGTCGGCAGTCTTCGGGCCGACCCCGTCGACCGACAGCAGCGTCTCCCGGACCTCCCCGGGGTCGCCGCGAGTCACGAACTCGTCGAAGGCCGCTTCGGAGCCGAACTCCTCGAGCACCCACCCGGCGGCCCCGATGATCTTCTCTGCCTTCTGGTTGTACAGCCCCGCGGAGCGGACCGTCTCCGCGAGTTCGGCGTGGTCGGCGTCGGCCAGCGCGGCCGCGAGGTCGTCGTGTGGCCGGCGCTCCTCCGTAGCGTCGGTCTCGTAGGCGGAACCCCGATGGGCGTACCGGTCCATCAGCGACTCGTGAGCGGGCTGGCTGGCCGCATCGGAGGTGTTCTGGCTCAGGATCGTCCGGACGAGACACTCGAAGGCCGGCCGGCCGCCGTAGGTGTCCGCCCAGTCGCTCACCTCGTCGTCGGCCTCGATAGTCGGGGTCTCCCCCTCGGGGAAGAGCATGAACTCCTCGGGGTCCAGGTCGTCGTGGTAGAGCAACCCCAGCGCGTCCACGACTGCCTCCGCGCGCGTCTCGGCGTGCAACTCCGGCATACCCGAAGGTAGGGCTGGCCGCCCTTGGCTGTTCGGCCTCACCAGTTGGTGGCGTCGGGCGGCGAGGAAGGTGAGATGTTCCCACGGCGAACGCCCGGGGGTGCTCCCCTTGCGTCACGCGAGCGTCAGACGTGCGTCTGACGGAGCCTCAGGCTTTAAGACCGGCGAACACGCCTACTAGACCGTGCCGATATTCCGCTCGGACCCCCTCGACGAACTGGTCATCCCCGATGGGACCCACGTCGAGGAACACGACCTCGTGACCGACGGCGACGTCCTCGTCGGCGGACAGAGCCACGTGGAGTTCGGGGTCCGCGGGGGCAACGTGATCGCGGGCGAGCGCGTCGGCTTCGGTGGCACCATCGAAGCCGCGGGCGACTGCCGGCTGGACATGTGGTGTGAGGTCGACGGCGACGTTCTCGTCGGGGAGGACGCCTACCTCGGCGAGCGCGTCCACGTCGGCGGCCAGCTGAAGGTGGCCGGCGACCTCGACATCGGCGACGACGTCGACATCGACGAGGGCTTCGAGGCCGCGGGCTGGATCGTCATCCGCAACCCGATGCCCACCATCACCTTCCTCTTCGTCTACCTCTCGCAGTTGTTGCGGATCGGCGAGGAGGAAGCCGCCGAGGAGATGCTGGAGGCGCTGATGAGCGACGAGCGCGAGCACCAGCCCGTGGTGATCCCCCGTTCGGCCCGCGTCGGCGACGACGCCTGGCGGGTCTCCACCCCCGGGCGAGTCGGCGACGACTGTCGCATCCACGGGAACATCCGCGCGGAGTCGCTGGTCGTCGGCCGGGACAACGAGGTCTTCGGCAGCCTCCGTGCGAAGGAGGGGGTCACCGTCGGCGCCGACACCCAAGTGACCGGGAACGTCACCACCCGCTCCGGGACGGTCCGGGTCGGGCCGAACGCCGACATCCGCGGGGACGTCTCCGGGGACTACGTCGAAGTCCACCACGAGGCGACCGTCGAGGGCGCCATCCGCGCCCGCGACGAGATGTCGATGGTCTCCGAGCCCGTCCTCGACGACGAGGTCGTCGCGGGCGGGAGGCCGGCGACCGACCCGGAGTCGGTGCCGGACCCCGACCCGACGCCGGCGATCACCCGGGCTGACGGGAGTACTGGCGACGGCGGAGAGGCCGCGGACGCCGACGACGGGAGCGCGACGGCGGAGCCCGAAGCAGAAGCCCCGGAGTGACCGGAGCCCGGGTGAGCGGCGGTCGGGATCCCGACCGTCCCCGTCGCCTGCGGGTCAGTAACCGAAAGGCGCTTTCCGCTCTCGGGAGTAGCCAGCCTATGATCTCCCTCGCGCTGGCCGGCAAGCCAAACGCCGGCAAGTCCACCTTCTACAAGGCGGCCACGATGGCCGACGTGGAGGTGGGGAACTACCCTTTCACGACGATCGACCCCAACCGGGGGGTCAGCCACGTCCGGACGGAGTGTCCCTGCCTGGACCGCGACCGGCGGTGTGACAGCGACAACTGTCGGGACGGGAAACGGTACGTCCCCGTCGAGTTGCTCGACGTGGCGGGGCTGGTCCCCGGCGCCCACGAGGGGCGGGGGTTAGGCAACCAGTTCCTCGACGAACTCACCACGGCCGACGCCATCCTCCACGTCGTCGACGCCTCCGGCGGGACGAACGCCGAGGGCGAGCCCGTCGAGGTGGGCGAACACGACCCCGTCGAGGATCTCGCCTTCATCGAGACGGAGATGGACCGCTGGCTCGCCGGGATCGTCGCCGACAACTGGGAGGGCGTCGAGCGCCAGTCCCGCTCGCCCGATTTCGACATCGACGAGGCGCTGACGGAGATGCTGACCGGGGTGGGCGCGACGGCCGGGGACGTCGGGGCGGTTCTGCGCGCGGTCGACTATCCCGAGGACCCGCGGGAGTGGGACGAGGAGGACCGCCGGCGGCTGGCCTCGGCGGTGCGCGAGCGGACCAAGCCGATCGTCGTCGTCGCCAACAAGGCCGACATCGCGCCCGAAGGGGCTATCGACCGGCTGCGCGAGCGCGCCGAGCGTGTCATTCCGGCGACCGCAGAGGGCGAGCTCGCGCTCCGCCGGGCGGCGGAGGCGGACCTGGTCGACTACGACCCCGGGGACCCCGATTTCGAGGGACTCGGCGAGTTGAGCGACCAGCAGGAGCAGGGCCTCGAGCAGGTCCGGGACGTGATGGACCGCTACGGGGGAACGGGCGTCCAGGAGTCGCTCGATACCGCGGTCTACGACCTGCTCGACCGCATCACCGTCTACCCCGTCGAGAACGAGACCCGGTGGACGGACGGTCAGGACCGGATGCTCCCCGACGCGCACCTGCTTCCCTCGGGCGCGACGCCGCCTGACCTGGCCTACGCCGTCCACTCCGACATCGGGGAGGGATACCTCTACGCCGTCGACGCGAGGCGGGACCGGCAGGTCGGCGAGGACCACGAGCTCTCCGAGGGTGACGTGGTCAAGGTGGTCAGCTCGAACTGAGCGGGGAGTGACGAACCGGGAGCGGGGAGGCCGTGCCCCTGCGGCTCAGATGATGGCGGCGAGGTAGCCGTCGATGACGAAAAACAGGACCTGGTAGGCGGCGTAGGCGAAAACGACGAGGCCGGCGACGAGTGCTCCCTTGGGACGGTCGAGCGGGACGTCGCGGCGGGCCTCGGCCTTGCGGGCCTCGAACTCGAAGAAGTCCGCGAGAAAGAGGCTCAACACGAGCACGGACATGACCATGCCGGCGTGAGCCTCGAGTGTCAGGTAGTACAGGGAGACGACGACGAGCGCGACGTTTGCGACCTCGTGGGGGAAAAACCGGGATACGGCGTCCGGATCCTCGCGGGCCTGGCGCCGGTGGCGGCTGTGGGCGAGAAACCGCGTGACGAAGTTTCCGACCACCAAAAGGAGCAGGAGCACCTCGATAACGAGCACCTCGCCGATGCCCACCTCGGCTCCCAGTAGCCCGTCCACGGGGCCGAACAGTCTGACGATTGGGGCCATACTCGAACGTCCACACTACCCGCATTAGAACTTTTCCACTCGCTCCCGTCTTCCGGGCCGGCGCAGGGTCGGCCCCTCCGGTTCCGACCCTCCGAGTGGGTGGTTTTTTCAGCCCGCACACCGAGGTTTGGGGCATGCAGGACGTACTCGCCGAGTGGCGGCCGGCGGTCGACGAGGCCATCCGCGACCTCCTCCCCCGGAAGGTCGACGGCACGTACCTGGGCGAGTTCTTCGGCGAGCCGAGCTACTCCTACCACGCGGAGGCCATCCAGCGCGCGCTGGCGGACCCTATCTGGGAGCTGCTCGACCGCGGGGGCAAGCGCTGGCGCGCGATCCTCTTTCTGATCACGGTCGACGCCTTCGGCGAGGAGCCCGACGCGTATCTCCCCTACGCCACCATCCCCGAGATCCTCCACAACGGGACGATCATCGTCGACGACGTGGAAGACGAGGCACGGATGCGCCGGGGCGGGCCGGCGCTGCACCACCAGCACGGGACCGATATCGCGCTCAACGCCGGCAACGCGATGTACTTCATTCCGCTGAAAGTGATCGCCCGCAACTCCAGGGACCTGTCGCCGGCCGAGCAGCTCGAGGCCTACGAGATGCTCACCCACGAGCTCAACCGGACACACCTCGGCCAGGGGATGGACATCTACTGGCACAACCAGAAGGAGGTGACCGTCAACGAGCCGCAGTACTTCGAGATGTGCGCCTGCAAGACCGGCTGTCTGGCGCGTATCGTGGCCCGGCTGGCGGCCATCGTCACCGGCCAGCCCGACGACGTCCAGCGGAAGGTCGCCCGGTACGCCGAGGAGATGTCGATCGCCTTCCAGATCGGCGACGACATCCTCGACATCGAGCACACGCTGGACCGGGCCGGCGAGTTCGGCAAGGAGTTCGGCAACGACATCCGGGAGGGCAAGAAGACGCTGATGGTCATCCACACGGCGGAGGTCGCCCCGCCCGAGGACGTCGCCCGGCTGGAGGAGATCCTCTGGGCAGAGGAGAACACCGACGAGGAGATCCTCGAGGCGATCGAGACCATGCAGGATGCCGGCGCCGTCGAGTACGCCCGCGAGCGGGCCCGCGAACTCGCCGAGAGCGCTCGCTCCCACCTCGACGGCCTGGAGTTAGAGCCCGGCCCGGAGGAGCAACTCCGGGAGTTCACCCGCTTTGTCGTCCAGCGGGAGACCTGATCTGCCCGGGCCCGCCCCGACCTGGCTGGGCCCGCCCTGACCCCTGCAGCCACACCTCGCCCGGGCCAGCGCGGCCGAAGGGCTGACCTTTTAGTGGAGCGGTGGCGATGGGCCGGTAGTGACGGGTCGTGGCAACTGACCACAGTGAGGCGGTCGAGGAGGGTCTCTCGGTCGCCGAGCGACTCCCGCCGACCGACGCCGGTG
>JAZKSZ010000104.1:0-7803 GCA_036625795.1 Haloarculaceae archaeon | reverse complement strand
CCTCGATGCGCTGGGCGGCGACCATGTCCCCCTGGCGCTCGAAGTGGCGGACCCGGTCCTCTTTGAGTTCGCGGATCTCCTCGATGGCCCGCTCGAGACGCTGTTCGGGGATCGAGTAGTGCTCGGCAGGGTGCAGCAGGACGGCGGGCTCCTCGCTGACGACCTCCCCCTCCAGGGGGTCGACCTTCCGGAGACGGTCGACCTCGTCGCCCCAGAACTCGACCCGGACGGCGTAGCGGCCGTACATCGGGTAGATTTCGACGGTGTCCCCGCGCACCCGGAAGGTGCCCTGCGTGAAGTCGACGTCGTTGCGCTCGTAGTTGAGGTCGACCAGCCGTCCCAGCAGCTCCTCGCGGTCCAGCCGCTGGCCCTGCTCGACGCGCAGGGACATGTCGACGTAGTTGCGCGGGTCACCCAGGCCGTAGATCGCCGAGACCGAGGCGACGACAATGACGTCCTCCCGGGTCAAAAGCGAGCGGGTCGCGGAGTGGCGCAGCCGGTCGATCTCGTCGTTGATCGAGGCGTCCTTGTCGATGTAGGTGTCGGTCTGCTCGACGTAGGCCTCGGGCTGGTAGTAGTCGTAGTAGGAGACGAAGTACTCGACGGCGTTGTCCGGAAAGAGGTCGCGGAACTCCTCGTAGAGCTGGGCCGCCAGCGTCTTGTTGTGGGCGATCACCAGCGTCGGCTTCTGGGTCTCCTCGATGACCCACGAGACGGTGTTGGTTTTGCCCGAGCCCGTCACGCCCAGCAGGGTCTGCCTGTCCATCCCCTGCCGGAACCCCTCGGCGAGTTGCTCGATGGCCTCGGGCTGGTCGCCGGCGGGCTCGAAGGGGGCGTCGACGCGGAAGGCCTGCTCGGCGTCCGGGCGGTCGGGCGAGAGCGGCCCAGATCGGGAGTCACTCATCAACCGAAGGCTGGGACTGGACGGACTTGAGCCGTGCGCTCCCGGCCCGAGACGCCGGTCGACGTCAGCGGTCGGGCGACGTCAACGGTTGGCGGGCGCGAGCGCCTCGACAGTTTGCTCGGCCACCTCGTCGCTGGCCCCGCCGGGAATGACGACGATCGGCTCGTCGATGATGTCGCGACCCGCGACCTCTGCCAGCTCCTCGCGCGCTTCCTCGGGGGTGCCGGCGACAGTCAGCCCCTCGAGCATGTCGTCGGTCACGGCCTCGCGAGCCCCCTCGCGGTCGCCCTCGCGCCAGGCCTCCGCGACCGCGTCCGCACCGTCGTAGTGGGCGGCGACGGCCGCCCGGTAGCCCTCGCCGCTGCCCACGTAGTAGGCGACGTGGCCCCGGGCCGTCCGGAGGGCCGTCTCGCGGTCCTCGCTGACCGCCGAGGGGACGTAGGGCGCGACCGTGATCGACTCGGGGTCACGGTCCGCTTCCCGGGCCGTCTCGGCGATGGTCTCGAACGCGTTCGCGAGGTCGTGAAAGGGGATGTTGTGCGGGAGCCAGCCGTCGGCGACGCGGCCGGTCACGCGCCGCATCGCGGGCCCGAGCGCGGCCGTGTACACGGGGACGTCCGTGCCCAGGGAGGGGAAGTCAGCGACCGAGAACAGCTCGCCGTCGTAGGAGACCCGCCCCTCCGCGGTGAGGAACTCCCCGACGAGTTCGGCGGTCTCGTGGGTCCGCCGGGGCGGGTTCTCGAAGGACAGCGAGTGCAGGTCCTCGACGACCTTCGCGGTGCTGGTCCCCAGCCCGAGGCGGAAGCGCCCGTCGGAGGCATTGTCGAGCGTCGCGGCCGCCTGCGCGAGCGTCGCAGGAGTGCGTCCGTAGACGTTGACGATCGCGGTACCGAGGCCGACCTCGTCGGTCGCTTCGGCGGCGCGGGTCAGCGCGACGAAGGAGTCCCGCCCCCAGAGTTCGCCGGTCCACAGCGAGTCGTACTCGAGTCGCTCGACCCGCTGTGCGAACGTCGCCACGTCGTCGGTCGGCTCCAGTGCGAGGATGCCTGTCATACGCCCACAACCGACGACTAGAATAAAAAAGAGGGGGGAGCGAACCCGCCGCGGCTGCGGCCAGGAGGACACAACGGCTTTGCCGCCAGCCACACGACCCCAGGTATGGAGCTGACCGACTGGGAGTGGCGGCTCGTCCCCGAGGAGACACGGTCGGGGCCGATGCAGATGGCGTTAGAGGAGGTCGCCGCCGAGACGGTCGCGGCAGGTGGGCCGGCGACGGTGCGGGTCTTCCGGTGGGAGCCGAGCACGCTCTCGCTGGGTTACGGCCAGGACCCCGACACCGTCGACTGGGACTACTGCGAGCGCCACGGTGTCGACGTGACCCGCCGGCAGACCGGCGGCGGCGGCATCTACCACGACCACGCCGGCGACGTCTCCTACTCGGTCATCGCGCCGGCCAAGGCGCTCCCTGGCGACCTCGAATCCGCCTACGAGCGGCTCTGTGAGCCGGTGCTCGCGGGACTCGACCGACTCGGCGTCGGCGCGGACTTCCTGGAGGAACCCGCGCCAGCAATCCATCGACCGGCCTGCTACCTGCGGGCGCTGGACCCCGCCCACGACATCGGAGTCGGCGGCAGGAAGATCAGCGGCAACGCCCAGTACCGCCAGCGCGAGGCCGTGATCCAGCACGGGTCGGTCACCCACGAGCGCGCGGTAGAGCCACACATCGGCGTCTTCGCGGCCGACCTCTCCCCCGAGCAGTTCCGCGAACGTGTCACCTCGGCCCGGGCGGAGTGCGGTGCCGACCGCGAAAAGACCGTCGGCGCGCTCGAGGCGGCGCTCGCCGAGTGGTCCGAGGCCGAGCACGGGGGGTGGACCGACGACGAACTGGAACGGGCACGCGAGATAGCCGAGTCGAAGTACGCGAGCGATGCCTGGGTCCGCGAGCGGACAGCCCCCGAACTGTGAGTCAGCCGAGGGGGTCGGGGGCCCTGCCGGCCGCGAGTCACAGTCGCTAAGAGTCGGCAGGCCCGACGAGTCGGTATGACACTCCGCGTCGGTGCGCACGCGTCGGTCGCCGGCGGCGTCCACAACGCCGTCGACGAACAGCGGGAGTTCGGGGGCAACTGCGGCCAGATATTCTCACACTCCCCCCAGGTCTGGCAGGACCCGAACATCGACCCCGACAACGCCACGCAGTTCCGCGACGCCTCCGCGGCCGAGGACATCGGCCCGTGGGTCATCCACGCCTCGTACCTCGTGAACCTCGCGACGCCCAAAGACGACCTCCGGGAGAAGTCCGTCGCGTCGATGCAGCGGGAGGTGGACGCGGCCGAGGCCCTGGGGATCGAGTACGTCAACGTCCACCTCGGGGCGCACACGGGAGCCGGCGTCGAAGGCGGACTGGACAACGCGGCGAGCGCGCTCAACGAACTGGACGTTCCAGAGGGTGTGACCGTCCTCGTCGAGTCGGACGCCGGCAGCGGGACGAAGCTCGGCGGCGACTTCGAGCACCTGCGGGCGGTGCTGGACCGGGCCGAGCAAGACCTGGAGGTCTGTCTCGACACTGCCCACGCGTTCGCGGCGGGGTACGACCTCTCGACACCCGAGGAGGTCGAGGGGACGATCGCGGAGTTCGACGACGTCGTCGGCCTGGAGAACCTGGCCTGCGTCCACCTCAACGACTCCAAACACGAGTGTGGGACGAACAAGGACGAACACGCCCACGTCGGTGAGGGGTTGGTCGGCGAGGACGGAATGCGTGCGTTCGTCAACCACGACGCCATCCGCGAGGTGCCGCTGGTGCTGGAGACCCCGACCGAGGACGGCAAGGATTTCGCCTGGAACATCCAGCGCGTGCGGGAACTGCGGGACTGAGTGCGGGGAATTTTACCGGTGGCCCGGATAGCACGGCCGTGCGCGAGTTCACCGCCGAGTACCTGACAGCCACCCGGGAGGGGATGTGGGCGGACTGCCGGGAGGCGCTGGGACCACTGGGTCTCGAACAGTGCGAGTGCGCCCTCGACGTGGGCGCGGGGACCGGCGAGTTGACCCGCGTCCTTCGCGAGGAGAGTCCGGGTGAGGTGGTTGCGGTCGACGTGGACGCGGGCCTGCTGGCTCACACTGGCAGACCGAGCGTCGTTGGCGACGCTGTCCGGCTCCCGTTTGCCGACGACAGCGTCGACCTGGTGGCCTGTCAGGCACTGCTGGTGAATCTCCCGGACCCCGAGCGTGTCGTCCGGGAGTTGGCTCGCGTCGCGGGCGAGCGCGTGGCCGTCATCGAGCCCGACAACAGTGCCGTCACCGTCGACTCCACGGTCGAGGCGGAGAGCCCCCTGGCCCGCCGAGCGCGGGACCTGTACCTCGCTGGCGTCGAGACCGACGCGAGTTTCGGCGCGGCACGCGGGCTGTTCGAGCGTGTCGGCCTGTCCGACATCGCGGTTCGCCAGTACGACCACGAGCGAACGGTCGACCCGCCGTACACCGAACGGGACATCGAGAGCGCGCGACGGAAAGCCAGCGGCGAGGGGCTGAGCGGGGACCGCCCGGAGATGCTGGCCGGCGGCGCGACTCCCGAGGAGTTCGACGACCTCAGGACCGAGTGGCGGGCGATGGGGAGAGAGGTCGTGGCACAAATGCAAGAGGGGGAGTACCGCCACCGCGAAACCGTCCCCTTCTTCGTGACAGTCGGACGGGTGTAGCGAGCAGGCGACCTGTGGGGGCCGGCACCGGACCCCGCGACACGGAGCGGTCGGTCACGCTATCGCGGGCCGCTCCGCGGTGGCTCGTCAGGACACACCGGGCGTGGTCCCGCCTTGGGGTTTCAAACTACGTCCCCGCGGACCGAGACCCCCTCCTGCTGCTCCCGGTATCGCTCGACGGCCTCGGCCGCCTCCCGAGCCTCGTCGGCTTCGAGCCCGAGCATCTCCAGGGCGTCGGGCAGCGTCGGGAAGACGAACTCGCCGGCCCGGAGTTTGTCGAAGGCTTCCTCGGAGCGTCGGCCGTCGACCCACAGACACGCTCCACGGGGGTCGAGGACCTCGCCGTAGTTCTCCCGGGCCATCGCCCCCTCCAGGCGCTGGCGGACGTTGTCCTCGAAGCTGGCGTTACAGACCTCCAGGTGGACCGGCTCGTCACCCTCCAGGAGGTGAGCGGCGAGACACTTCTCGGGGGCGGCGTGGCCGCTGGCGTTCGCCCGGAGGTACTCGGGGAACTCGTCGGCCCACTCGGCCCGGACGGTCTTGCCGACGCCCTCGACCCCGTGGGAGTCGACAAAGTCGGCCTCGCGGCTCTCCTCGCCGTGAAAGAGGATGTCCTTGGTGAGGTAGATATCGAGGCGCTCGACGGGGTCAAGTCCGAGCGCGGCGTCGCCGTAGACCCACACCTCGCGGACCGGGACCGGCATGGGCTCCTCTTCGATGCGGTCGACGACCGCCTCGACGCGGGCGACGGCCTCGCTGCGGGGCCAGTCGGTCATCGCCGTCGGATATGAGAGGCGCAGACAAACGGCTTGCGCTCTCCGGGGCCGGCAACCGGGGAGAGTGGCGTCGGGGAGCGAAACGGTCAACGGCGTGGGCCGCCCAGTCGACGGTAATGGACTGTGACAAGTGCGGCGACGACGCCGTGTTGCACGCCGCCTACTCCGGACTCCACCTCTGTGAGGAGCATCTCTGCCAGTCCGTCGAGAAGCGGGTCCGACGACGGGTCCGCGAGGACAACCTCCTGCCCGACGACGCCACGACCGAGGACCCGGAGACGTGGGTGGTCGGCCTCTCGGGCGGGAAGGACAGCGTCGTGCTCACACAGATCCTCGCCGAGACGTTCGGCCAGGACCCCCGGGTAGAGCTGGTCGCCCTCTCGGTCCACGAGGGGATCGACGGCTACCGCGACCAGTCGCTCGACGCCTGCCGCGAACTGGCGGGCGACCTCGACATCGCTCACGAGGTCGTCTCCTACGACGAGGAGTTCGACATCCGGATGGACGACGTCGTCGAGGCGGACCCACACGACATGTCAGCCTGTGCGTACTGTGGGGTGTTCCGCCGGGACGTGCTGAGCCGGTACGCGGCCGACCTCGGTGCTGACAAGCTTCTGACTGGTCACAATCTCGATGACGAGGCTGAGACCGCATTAATGAATTTCCTGGAGGGCGATATCAGAAAGCTGTCACAGCAGTTCGACGCCAGCCTCGGTCCCTTCGAGGGTGCCAATGCGGAGCGCACACGCGAAGGGGGCGAGGACTTCGTCCCGCGGGCGAAGCCGCTGCGGGACGTCCCCGAGCGGGAGGTCGCGCTGTACGCCCGCCTCCGTGACCTGCCGGCACACATCACCGAGTGTCCCCACGCGGAGGAGGCATACCGGGGGGAGATCCAGGAGTTACTCTACGACCTGGAGGAGAAGCATCCCGGGACGCGCCACTCCATCATGGCGGGCTACGAGGAGTTGGCGGCACTCGCCGCAGGCGAGTACGACGCGTCGGGCGGCGATGGCGACCTCGGCGAATGCGCGGAGTGTGGGTCGCCGACTGGCAGGGAGGTCTGCCGGAAGTGCGGGCTGCTTGACGCGCTCGCCTGAAACCCGGAAGCGGGGGTCGACTGGCCGACGGAGTTAGTCGTTGGTCCGGACGACGTCGAGCCCGTTGTTGGTCTCGACGCTGCTGCGGCCGCCGTCAGTCTCGCCGAACTCGCGGCTCTCGCTCACGTTCGTCGCGGCGTCGAAGGCTTCGTCGTCGACGCCCTCGATGGCCTGCCGGGACTTGTCGGCCTGTTTCTGGGTCGTGGGCCCAAGGACCTGGGCGCTCTGGACGCCGGTCATGATCGCCATCACGCGCACCTTCCCCTTGTACTGCTCCTGGATGCGCGCGCCCCAGATGACGTTGGCGTCGGCCTCCAGGCGGTCCGTGATGTTCTGTGCGATCCCCTCGGCCTCCTTCAGCGTGAGGTCGGGACCGCCGGTGATGTGCACCAGCCCGCCCGAAGCGCCGCGGTAGTCGACGTCCAGAAGCGGGTGGTTCATCGCGTCCTTGACCACCTCCTCCGTCTTGTTCTTGTCCTGGGTCTCGCCGACCAGCATGACCGCGACCCCGCCCTGGTTCATGATCGAGGTCATGTCGGCGTAGTCCAGGTTGATGAGCGAGGGCTGGGTGATGGTCTCGGAGATGCCCTTGACCGTCTCGGCGATGATCTGGTCCATCACCGAGAAGGCCTTGCCGATCGGGAGGTTCGGGACGTAGTCGAGCAGGCGGTTGTTGTCGAGCACGATGATCGAGTCGGCCTCGTCACGGAGCCGCTCGAGGCCTTCCTCGGCTTTGACCGTGCGCGCGCGCTCGACGTTGAACGGCGTCGACACCATGCCGACGACGATCGCGCCCTGCTCTTTGGCGATCTTCGAGACGACCGGCGCCGCGCCGGTCCCCGTCCCGCCACCCATGCCGGCAGTGACGAAGACGAGGTCGGCGTCACCGAGTACCTCCTTGATCGTCCCCTGGGCCATCTCGGTGGCGCGCTCGCCCATGTCGGGGTCGCCGCCCGCGCCGAGCCCGTTCGTGAGGGACTTGCCGACCAGGATCTTCGTGTCGGCCTCGATCATCTGGAGGTGCTGTTTGTCGGTGTTGAGTGCGATGGTCTCCGCGCCGTCGACGCCGATGTTGTAGAGGCGGTTGACCGTGTTGTTGCCGGCGCCGCCACAGCCGACGATCACGATCCGCGGGTCGCCGAAGCCGTCGACGTCGTCCATCTGTTTCTGTTCCTGCTCGTCGCGTTCGAGGGCCTCGTTGACGATGTCCTGCATGGTTACACCTTGGCCCACGAGCGCTTGCGGCGCTGGCGTTTCTCGGAGGGACGCTCCTTGCCGGCGTCCTGCTCGTCGAGCATCTCCCGAACGGCGGCCCGGATCGCCTCGCT
>JAZKSZ010000103.1:0-7888 GCA_036625795.1 Haloarculaceae archaeon | reverse complement strand
CGGAGTTGTCGGGCGAGTAGACCACCATCTGGCCCTTCTCCATGTAGGGGACCTTCGACTCCAGATTCGCTGGGATGTTGACCGCGGAGATGGCGTCCTCGTCGCCGAGATTCAGCACGACGGTCGTGTTGATCTGCTTGAAGACGGGGTCGGCGATGTCCTGCGGGTCCTGGGTGATCAGAAAGAGGCCGAGCCGCTCCTTGCGGCCCTGCTTTGCGGCCTCGGTGAACTTCCCGATCACCTTCCGGGCCTGGACGCTGTCGGCGTCGGTCAGGAAGTTGTGGGCCTCGTCCATCCCCACCACCAGGGGCGTCTCCTTGATCCGGTCGTAGCGGGGGTCGTTCGAGAGCTTCTGGTCGACGAGCAGGGAGGCGAGCGCCAGCACCACCGTCTCGGTGTCCCGGCTGGAGGTGATGTGGTAGGTCGGGACGACCGTCAGCCCGCCGGGGCGGACGAACTCGTGGACCCGCTCGGTGACCGGCTTGGCGTCCTGGTCGAAGACGTTCCCGAACCCGCGGGCCCGCCGGGCGACGGCGTCGAAGGTGGCCTCGTGGACCCGCCCGCTCTCGTCGAGTTCCTCGCGCAGTGCGGGGTCGTCCAGAAACGCCAGGAACTGCTCGTAGGTCCCCTCGCGGCCGTGTGTGCTCCGAAAGCGGGGCAGGAGCACGTCCGTCAGCGCGGCGTACTGGTTGTCGTTGAGCCCGCTGCCGGCGATCAGCCAGGGGTTGGCGTACACCATCGAGAAGGGGATGGTGAAGCGGACTTCCTCGGCGCGGTGGCCGCTCGCGGCGTAGCTCGCGGAGCCGACCTTGGGGACGAACGCGACGGTGTCCTCGTGGCCGCCGTGGGCGACTCCCTCCCGGTCCAGCCGGCGGGCGAAGTCTTCGGGGTACTCCCCGTCGTGGCGCATCTGGGCGTACTCGTCCTGTGGGTCGAACTGGACGACCGCGGGCGCGACCGTCCGGTCGGCGCCGGTCTCGACGGGGTACGAGCGGTTGCCGAGATACTGCCGGAGGACGTTCTTCGCGGCGTGGGTCTTGCCCGACCCCGTCCCCCCGGCCACGAGCGTGTGCCGGAAGACCAGCGGGTCCCCCGAGTCGTAGTCGTCTTTGAGCCGGTAGTCGATGGTCGGCGGCTCCGCGGCGGTCCGGACCTTCTCGCCGCCGACCGCCAGGTGCCCCAGGAAGACGCCGTCGGCGGGCATCTTCAGCCCGGTCTTGATATCGGCCTTGTCCGCGGCCTCCCGGACGACCGTCTCCGGCTTGGGGACGCGGTCGGTCATCCGGCGTTTGAGGGTCCCGTCTCGCGGCTCCGCCGCTCGACCCTCCGGGGCGCTTCGCGCCTCGCTGTCTTCGTACAGGACCGCCACCGGCTCCAGCGTCGCCATCAGCTTGAAGTCCTCCTCGTCGATCCCCTCCGAGCGCATCGCCCGCCGGGCGTGGATCTCGGTGGCGTCGTCGGCGCGGTACTCCTGTGCGTACTCCAGTGCGGAAATCCGGCAGAACAGCCGCTCGTCGTCGGGGTAGGGAGCCAGCAGGTAGGAACCGACGCGCACGCCCGAGCGGTTGTTCGCGGTCACGTACGCCCGCAGGCGGGTCTCCTCCTCGTCTTCGGCGATCCGGAGCCCTTCCGCCGCCGAGAGGACGCCGACGCCGCGGTCCCGCCCGGCCGGTGTCGCCTCGAAGCGCTCGAAGCCGTCCTCGGCGTCCGGGTCGTCGCCGGCGCCGGGCCCGTCGCTGCCGTCGGTATCTCCGTCGCCACCGTCGGGACTATCGACGCCGCTCTCGCCGGCGCCATCCCCCTCGTCGCCGTCGAATTCGGTGAAATCCCCGAGGTCGGACATGTCCACAGCATACTCCCGCCGGTACAAACCCGTTTCCCCGCCGGAGCGGAAGTGGTCGACCCGCGGGAGACCGCGGCACCTATACTATCGACGGCAGCCAGGTCTCCGACAGCTCATGCAAGCGCCCACGCTCGACCGGCGGCTCGGCGGGCGCCTCACCGCGGTCGGGTACCTCGTCGTGTTCGCGTTGCTGTTCCGGGACCCGTCTCGCGGCCTGGCGGCCGCCGGGACCGCCCAGGGACTACTCTTTTTCGTCGCGCTCCCGGCGTTCGGCCTCCTGAGCGGCGTGTACGCCGCCTTCGGTGGCCCGTTCGGGGCCGTCGGTCTCTTCGTCGCCGGCAGCTACCTCGCGGTTATCGGGCTGACGTTCGGGTTCGCACTCGTTCCCGTGTCGCTGCCCGTGAGCCTGCTCGGCGTGGTCCTCTTCGGCTGTGCGCTGACAGCGGTACTCGCGAGTCTGCGGGCGCTGTGGGGGTACGTGGCCGAGAACCAGTAGGGGCGGAGCGCCGGCGGCAGTTCAGCCCTGCGTCCGCTCCATCTCGTAGCTCAGCCGGTGGGGCATCAGCGCCAGCGCGCGGATGATCGCCGCCAGGGCGACGAAGATGCCCACGAGAATGTGGCCGATCCCGCCGAGTTTCAGCCACAGCAGCATCGACGGGAACTGGTGGATCGAGGTGAGCTGCTCGCTCGCCGCGGCGCTCCGCGGCAGCTCTGCCCCCCCGCCGGCGATGCTGTTCTCGGTGAACGTCGTGAAGAAGTTCTCGACCAGCGGGTGGAACTGCGTCAACTCGAGCACCAGCGCCATGCCGATCAGGAGGTAGCCGACGGCGGCGAACACGGCACCCACCTTCAGCATCCGCTTGATCGATGACACGGTCGATTCGACAGCTTCGGGGGTCTCGCGTTCCAGCGAGACCGGGGTTTCGGTCGCCATTCCGCCTGAATATCCGCGCGGGTTACACATAGTTACTTATGAGGTGGGTACTCGTACCACAGTTCTCCGGAACGCTTATATGCCAGAAGGTAGCGACCGACACTCCCGGAACCGCTCGGCCCGCGGTGTGTGGACAACGACAGCGGTTTTAGCGGCGGAGCCGAACGATATCACATGCTACTCATCCGCGGGTTGGCCGGGGGGACGGGGCTGACGGGGACGCTGTACGAGCCGGGCGAGACACCGCCCTCGTACCGCGGCGCCCCCGACGTGGGCGCGCCCTACGTCTGGGTCTGCGACGAGTTCTACGCGGTCGAGACCGGCGGACAGACCCTCGAACTCGACGATGGCTCGGTCCAGGTCGCCTTCGAGCAGCCCGCCCCGCGGGGGTACGACGACCGCGAGCGGGCCCTCACCGCGGCGAAGGCCCACATCCGCGAGCAGTTCGCCCGGATCGGCGTCACCGACGAGGTCACCTTCGAGACCGAAGCGGTCGCGCCCGAGGCGGTCGAACACTGAGTGTCCGCGCCGACGGGGACAGTCGTGGCCCCGACCCGAGCTGTCAGTACCCCCCGCCGTCCTCGAAACACCGTCCGCACTTCGTCGCGCTTACCGCCTCGACCTCCGGCTCGGCTCCGCTGACCACCCTGAGATTGTCGTGGGAGACGTGAAACGTCGAGCCACAGACGGCCTGGCGCTCCGCCCGGCCTGTCTCGTGTCGATGGACCGTGTTCGTGACTTCGTTCAAGACGAGGTTCATGCGCTGCGGTAACATACCGTCAGGGATCAGTCTCCTGCTTGGGTGACCAGGGGTTGCGGGTCCCGCCCGGGGCCGACCGCCACCGGCTACCAGCCGACCGGCGTCCGGTCGCGCCAGCACCGCCCGGCCGGCGCGCCGGGCTCGAAGCGGGCCAGCCACGCCGGCGTGTCCGCCCCCTCGGCGGGACTGCGCGGCGCCCCCGGTGTCGCCAGTTCGGTGCGGACCCACCCCGGACGGGCCGCGTTCGCGAGCAACCCCTCCTCGGCGTACTCGCCGTGGAGGTACGCCGTCAGTCCATTCAGTCCGGCCTTCGAGAGGCGGTACGGCGGCGAGCCACCGTCCATCCCCGCCCCGAGCGTCCCCAGTCCCGAGGAGAGGTTCACCACGCGTCCGCCCTCCCGCTCCAGCAACAGCGGCAGGGCGTACTTCGTCAGCACGACCGGCCCGCGGAGGTTAACCGCGAGTGCCTCGTCGACCCCCTCGACGGGTGCCTCGTGGAGTGGCTCGGTCGGCCCGCGGACGCCGGCGTTGTTGACGAGGACGTCCAGCCGGCCGGCCTCCTCCTCGATCCGGTCGACTGCCGCGCGCATCTCCGCGTCGTCGGTGACGTCCAGGCGGATCGGGTGCCGGTCGTCGGCCGTCACGTCCGCGGGGTCGCGGGCGCCGGCGTAGACCGTGGCGTCGTACTCCGTGAGGATGCGGGCTATCTGCTCGCCGATGCCGCGGGTGGCGCCGGTCACGAGCGCGACCTGGCCCGACAGCGAGTCGTAGGTGTCGACCCTCACAGCATCCCCTCCAGGGCCGACCACCGCTTGTCGTCGTAGGAGCGCTGGCGGTCGGTGTCGAACTCCCGCTCGATGCGCCGCCGGAGGGTACGTTTCCCCTGCCGGTCGATCCGGGCGAGCTCGTCGGCCTTGCCGACGGCAAGCGGCGGTCCACGCTCGGCGGCTACCTCCGACAGCAGGTGAGTGGTCAGGTCCGCTCGCAGGTCCGGGTCGCGGGTGAACGCGTAGGGCGCCTCGACGCGGTAGACCAGGTCGTCCCGGGGGTCGTAGACGACGAAGAAGGTCACCTCGTAGGCCTCGGGGTCGAAACTGCGTTCGTGGGGCACCTCCAACTCCCCACAGCCCAGCGCCGCGTCGGTCCCCAGCCGCGAGCGGAACCACCCGGTAAAGGTCAGTGCGTCCGTCTTCGGCTCCCCGTCCTCGTCGGGTCGCTCGAGCACCCGCCGGAAGAAGGCCTCGTCGTCGACCCAGGGCGCCCCCGTCTTCTCCCGGAGGACCCGCGTGACCGCCTTCGAGGCGGAGTTCTTGACGAACCCGACCAGCGGGACGTCCCGCTCGACGAACGTCTCGACGAGTTCGAGGTAGTTCGCGAGCACGTCCCGGGGCTGTTTCTCGTCGGTCAGCAGCCGCCGGAGTTCCGGGTCCCGCTCGCCCCACTTCAGCAGCCCCGTCGGGTACAGGGGCCCGTCGAGCACCAGGAGGTCGTCGACCACTTCCGCCTGTGCTAGCGCGTGTTCGCTCTCGGCGAGATACAGCGCCAGCGCGTGGACGACGGTCTGCTCGTAGCGGTCGACCCGCGGAGCATGTAGCACCCGCCGGCGGGCGTAGCCGCGGTCGCCGCCGCGCCACCCTTCCTCGCTCGGCGCGGCCGTCCGGTCGTTGGTGTGGACGGTCATCACGATGGTCCGGCCGCGGTGCAGGTCGACGTCGGACGGTTCGGCGGCCATCGCGGCCTGGGAGACGTCCAGCACCAGCCCGTTTTTGAACGTCGTCGGGTTGATCGTCCCCGCGTCGAGGCCGTGTTGCGTGGGAAAGGGGGAGTCCGTGAGCGCGACGTCCTCGATGGCGACCTTCCGGCGGCGGTGCTCCCCCAGGGGGTCGAGCACCGTCTTCCCGTCGTCGTACAGCGGGTCGAGAAATTCCCAGGCGGCCGCGGCGGCCTCGCCGTGGTCCCGGTCGTCCACGGTCCGGCCCACGCGGCCGGCCAGCTGCGCGATGCCGTCGACGTGGACGGGGTCGAGCGTCATACCCTCACTTCGCGCCCCCGCTGAAAAACCTCCGGGCACGCCGGCCGCCGGCCGGGACCACGCCGACCGGGCTGTGGACGAACTCGGCCGTCAGGTCAGTCGCCGCCTTCCGCGAGCATCCGGCTCAGCGCCTCCGCGACCTCCTCGTAGCTCTGCATCGAGAGGCCGTCGGTGGTGATGAGCACCCCCCGGCGGTCGGCGGCCACCCGCAGCAGGTAGCCGTTCTCGAAGGCCCGGACGGTGAACCGGTAGCCGCCGAGCTCGGAGTTCTGGTAGGCGTTTTGCGTCTCCCGGTAGCCCCGCCACTCGTGGCCCACGAACGTGTTGAGGTCGGCGTCGCGCTCCAGGTCGTCGCGCAGGTACAGCTGGTCGAAGTCCGAGCGCGTGAAGTAGGTGACCGACCGGAGGCTGTCGCCGGTGGCCGTCCGGGCGGTCGTCACGATGTGCTCGGCCAGCTTTTCCGACAGCAGTTGCGAGCCCATACCCTCCCCCTCGCTGCCCGGATACATAACTTCGGTGCTCTCCCTACTCGCCGGCCGTCCCCGGGTCTGTCACGCCTGCGTCGACCTGCTCGAGGTACCGCCCCTTCGTCCGGTAGACCTGCGCGAGAGTGTCCTCGAGCGCCTCCAGCACCTCGTCAAAACTGCCTTCGAAGGTAACCTCGACCGGCGGGTCGATCAGCAGGTTCAGCTCCGAGTCGAAGGCCGCCTCCAGGCGGTACTCTCCCTCGTCCGCGGGGTGCCCGCCCTCGACGTCGACCGTCCCCAGGACGAAGGGCGGGTTCGACAGCTCCACCCGGTCGCCCTCGAGCGTGACGAACTCGGGCGCCTCCGCCGGTGGGTCCTCCTCGCCGAGTGCGTACCCACCCAGCCGTCTCGCGACGTCGCCGTCGCCGTCCAGGGACATGTCCTGGACGAGCGTCTCGACGGCCAGGGCGAGAAACCGCCGGTCCCGGGGGCCGTCGAACACCCGCGGCCGCTCCGGGAGCGCGTCGAGGGTCACGCCTGCCGGTAGCGCCCTCTCACATTTCAACCCTTCCGGTCCGGGCGTGGCCACACGCGGTCCGTGACGACGAACCCACCGCCGCTCGACGGACGACCCTGCCGCGGACCCTCCCGCCTGCACTCCCGAACCCTTTACACTCGCACGCGAGCACGGGGACGTATGAACGGCGGGAGGGAGGCAGCAAAGCGCCGTGCCGGCGAGTCCGCAGCGGCGGCCGTCGAGGACGGGGCGGTCGTCGGCCTCGGAACCGGGAGCACCGCGGCCCACGCCATCCGGGCGCTCGGCCGCCAGGTCGACGCCGGCCTCGACGTCCGGGGGATCCCCACCTCCTTCCAGGCCCGCGAGCGCGCCCGGGAGGCGGGCATCCCGCTGACTTCCCTGGAGGAGGCAACTCCCGACGTCGCCATCGACGGCGCCGACCAGGTCGCCGCCGGTCACCTGGTCAAAGGCGGCGGTGCGGCCCACACCCGGGAGAAGCTGGTCGACGCTGCGGCCGACCGCTTTCTGGTGGTCGTCGACCCCTCGAAGCTGGCCGAGGCGCTCGACCACCCGGTCCCCGTCGCTGTCCTGCCGGACGCCCGCCGGACCGTCGCCGCGGCCGTCCGCGAACAGGGCGGCGACCCCACCCTCCGGCGCGCCGAGCGCAAGGACGGTCCCGTGGTCACCGACGAGGGCCACCTCGTGCTGGACTGTGACTTCGGGACCGTCGAGGACCCCGCGGCCCGCGCCCGGGCGCTCGCAGCGCTTCCGGGCGTCGTCGAGCACGGCCTGTTCGTCGGCATGACCGACGAGATCCACGTCGGAGGGGAGGACGGCGTGACGGTCCGCACTCCCGGGTCGGAGTAACGGCGAACCCGGGAGCGTCGCCGTTCAGTCGTCGTCGGCGGCGACCGGCTCGGCAGTCGGTTCGGTCTCGCCGCGGATCAGGTCGGCGGCCTTCTCCGCGACCATGATCGTCGGGGCGTTGGTGTTGCCCGAGGGGATGGTCGGCATCACGGAGGCGTCGACCACGCGCAGCCCCTCGACGCCGCGGACGCGCAGGCGGTCGTCGACGACGGCCATCTCGTCGTCGCCCATCTTGCAGGTACCGACCGGGTGGTACACCGTGTGGGCTGTTTCGCGGATGTGCTCGGCGATCCCCTCGTCGGTCCGGACGCCCTCGCCGGGCCAGACCTCCCGGCCCAGCACGCCCTCGAAGGCCGCCGTGTCGAATATCTCCCGGGCGCGTTTGACTCCCTCGACCAGCACGTCGAGGTCCGTCTCCTCGTCGAGGTAGTTGGGGTCGATGGCGGGGTCGTCGAAGGGGTCGGCCGA
>JAZKSZ010000102.1:0-7939 GCA_036625795.1 Haloarculaceae archaeon | reverse complement strand
ACGCCGCGGCCTGGCGCCGCTTCGACGAGATCGTCAACTTCCCCAAACCCGACCGCGGGATGCGCGCGGACATCCTCCGGGTGGTGACCGAACAGATGGAGATCGCCGACTTCGACCCCGATGCCGTCGCGGGGATGACCGAAGGACTCACCGGCAGCGACCTCCGGATGGTGCTCCGGGAGGCGGTGCTCGACGCGCTGACCGAGGAGCGGACGACCCTGACTCAGCAGGACCTCGAGGACGCCGTCGCCGAGTTCGAGGAGCGGGACACCCTCAAGAACCTCGACATGATCGAGGGCGACCACGACGCGCTCGTGGCCGGCGGCGATATCGAAGGCGGGAGCGGGAGTCACGACCACGCCCACGACGACTGATTGTTCCCCGCAGCACACCCCGGCGCGCTCGCGCCCCAGCCCGCCCGCTCACCACGCCTCGGCGAGCAGGCCGTAGGTGTACAGGTCGCGGAACGAGCCGTCGACGTAGACCTCCTCCCGGTGGACGCCCTCGCGGTCGAAGCCGAGTCCCTCCAGCAGCCGGCAGGACGCCTCGTTGCCCTCGAAGACGTGCGCGATGAGTTTGTGTCGGCGGCGCTGGGCGAACGCGTAGTCGACAACCGCCTCGGCGGCATCGGAGGCGTACCCCACCCCTTGCTCGTCGGGCGCGACCCAGAAGTGCAGCGAGGACAGCCCCCAGACCTCGTTGCGGACCCGCAGCGACACCAGCCCCACCGGGCCGTCGTCGACCACCAGCAAGTCCAGCACGTCGTCGTCCTCGCTGTGGCGCTCGAGCCACCGCTCGCCCGCCGGCTCGTCCATCGGCCGGGTCCGGTCGAGCGTCCGCCACACGTCCGGATCGGAGAGTGTCCGCCTGACGAAGGGCAGGTCCTCGGACTCGACGGTCCGCAACGCCACTCGCTGTCCCTCCAGAAAGACAGGACCGGGCATGGGGTCGCGTTTTTCCCTCGGAAATATATGCCTTTCGTGCATCTCAAGTGCGCTCGTGATTTCCGTTAGTAATTCTGCAGTCGCGTGCGGCATCCACGGCTTTTTGCCCGCCGGACACCAGGGATGGACCGATGGAGGTCACGCTGCTGGGGGCCGGCGACACGACGGGGACGCCGACGGTCGGTTGCGACTGTGACACCTGCGAGCGGGCCGTCGAGCTGGGCGTCGAGCGCACCCGCTTTTCGGTGCACGTTCGCAACGACCGGACCGGCGAGACACTGCTGATAGACCTCAGCCCGGACTTCCGCTACCAGTTCCTCCGGGAGGGCTTGTCGGCGCCCGACGCCGCAGTCGTCACCCACATCCACTTCGACCACCTCCACGGCGCGGGCAACGTCTTCCGGCTGACCCGCCAGCTCCCGACCTATGCCCCCGACGCGGTCGACCCGGCGACCGGCGAGAGCGTCGCCGACACCGTCCGCGACCAGTACGACTACCTCGATGCCCTGGACGTCCGCGACGCCACCCCATTCGAGCCCTTCGAGGCGGCCGGGCTGGAGGTGACGCTGGTCCCCGTCGACCACCCGCCGCTTGCCTGCTACGGCCTCCGGGTCGTCGACCCCGAGACCGGCACGACCTTCGCCTTCTCGGGCGATACGACCTACGACGTCTCGACGGAATCCCGGGAGGTGCTCCGGGACGCCGACCTGCTGTTCGCGGACGGGATCGTCCACCACGAGTTCACCGAACACCATCCCCGCGGCGGCGACGACCACGACGAGGACGGCATCCCCCGCACGTTCGGGACCAAGCACATGACCATCCACGGCGCGAAGCGGCTGGCCGGGGACCTGAACGCCGACCGCCACCGGCTGGTCCACGTCTCGCATTTCGTCCCCGCCGACCGGGCCTTCGAGGACCCGCTGGCGGTCGACGGCGAGCAGTACACGCTGTGACCGCAGGGACCCGGGCCGGTTCCAGGTTCGGGCATGGACGACACCGACGACGGCGTCTACGCCCACCTCGCGCAACCGGACCACTGGACGTTTCTCGTGGCCGTCGGCCTCGTGGTCGGGAACGCCCGGCTACGCTCGCGGCGGGTGAGCGCGGCCGCCGCGGCGCTGCTCGGGGTTGCGCTGTGGTACGACGCCTGGGAGTTTCTCGCCGGGGAGTAGGAGCCTCAGTACCGGTCCAGCCGTGACTGCCGGCGCCGCCGGCCCTCGGGGTCGGGCTCCCAGGGCGTCCGCTCCGCACGGAGCCCGTCGCGGTCGACGTCGGGGGGGTCGGCGGGGTCGTGGCCCTCGCAGGCTGACCCGCAGTCCCGGCCCGGGTCGACGACCCGCCCCTTCCAGGGACAGTACGGCAGGCCGTCACCGTCTGGAGTCACGCGGGCACACGCCGGCAGGTCGGGGCGCCATCCCTTCCCGTAGGCGCGCTCGGCGACCCGCCGGCGGGCGCGGGCCTTCGCGTCCGCGCTCGCCACCCGCACCTCCGTCCGCACCTGCCCGCGGTCGAGGACCTCGATGCCGGGCTCGTCGACGGGGAGGGAGTCGGCCTCGCGGACCACCTCGCGGGTGCCGGTGTCGGGGTCGAACTCCCAGACCCCCACCGCCTCGGGGATCCGGTTGAGGTGGGCCCCGGTGACGTGGCTGGCCGTCGCCAGCACCACCCGGTCGAGCAGCGCGAGGTGGACGTCAGTCAGCAGTTGCGTCTCCAGCGCCCCCGGACGGTCGAGGTCGGGCTTGTTCTCGACGCCGACGAGCTCGCCGAACCAGGCCTCGGGGTACCGCGCGGTTTGGCGGACGTACTCGCGGCCGCCGCGGCGCTCGCGCTCGAAGAAGCCACACGCGACGGCAGCCTCGACGGCCTCGCGGGCGCGCTCGGGATGACAGTCGAAGGCCGCTTTCCAAAAACGGGCCCGGCCCGGCCCCACAGTACTCTCGATGGCAGCCGGCGGAACCGTCTCGGGCGTGATGGCCGCCCGCGCCGCGAAGTCGGGACCGGGCTCGACGCAGACGACGTCCATCACCCGCCGGCCGTGGACCGAGGTGCCGAGCTGGCGGGCGAGGAGCCCATCGCGCTCGCGCTCCAGGCGGGCACACAGCGCCAGCTCGAAGGCGAACTCCCGCACACTCTCGGGGAAGGCGAGGACCGGTAAAAACGTCGTGCCCGCGTTACTCGCCGACGCCCTCGTCGAGCTCGAAGGCGACCTCCACCTCGGCCTGGTACTCCCGTTCCGGCTTGTCCAGCTCGACGGCCTCGTTCTGGACCGACACCCACATCAGGTTGTCGAGCGTCGCCTCCGCGCGCTCGACCGCGTCGTCCACGGCACCTTCGAAGCTCTCGGAGCTCTGTCCCACGAGCGTGATTTTCTTGAATACCATTGGTCTCATCCACCGGGTAGTGGAGGTGAAGAAATGTTAGTCAATAATATAACTCTGTCGACTAGTGTGGCTCACGCCTCGTCGTCGGCCCAGTCCCGCGAGCGCTCGACGGCCGCCCCCCAGCGCTCGTACCGGTCGTCCCAGGGCTCCCCGTTCGGGTCGAACTCGGCGTCGACCTGCCAGTTCGCCCGGAGTTCCTCGACGGTCTTCCAGTACCCCACGGCCAGGCCGGCGGCGTAGGCGGCGCCGAGTGCGGTGGTCTCGTCGACGACCGGTCGGGCGAGCGGCGTGTCGAGCACGTCAGCCTGGAGCTGACAGAGGAAGTTGTTCTTGACCGCGCCCCCGTCCACCCGGAGCGCGTTCAACTGGAGGCCGGCGTCGGCCTCCATCGCGGCGGTCACGTCCCGGGTCCGGAAGGCGATGGCCTCCAGGGCCGCGCGGACGATGTGCTCGCGGCGGGTTCCCCGGGTGAGGCCGACCATCGTCCCCCGGGCACGGCCGTCCCAGTGGGGCGCGCCCAGCCCCGCGAAGGCGGGCACGAAGTAGACCCCATCGGTGGAGTCGACGCTCCGGGCGAGTTCGGCGGTCTCGGCGGGGTCGTCGACCAGGCCGACGTCCCGGAGCCACTCGATGGCCGCCCCGGTGACGAAAATCGAGCCCTCCAGGGCGTACTGCATCGGCTCGTCCGAGCGCTGGAAGGCCACCGTCGTCAGCAGGCCGTGGTCGCTCTCGACGGCCTCGCTTCCGGTGTTCAGCAGGACGAACGACCCGGTTCCGTAGGTGTTCTTGGCGTCGCCGGGCTCGAAGCAGGTCTGGCCGAACAGGGCAGCCTGCTGGTCGCCGAGCGCCCCCGCGACGGGGACCTCGGCACCCAGAAAGCCCTCGGGGTCGGTATAGCCGTAGTAATCGTCGTCGCTGGAGGGGCGGACTTCGGGCAGGCAGGCCCGCGGGACCCCGAACTCGGCGAGCAGGTCGTCGTCCCACTCGCCGGCGTGGATGTCGAACAGCATCGTCCGGGAGGCGTTGGTGACGTCGGTGACGTGGGCACCGGTGAGCTTCCAGACCAGCCACGAGTCGATCGTGCCGAACAGGACCTCGCCGGCCGCCGCCCGGTCGCGGACGTCCGCGGGGGGAGTCCGTTCCAGCTTGATCGGGTCGGCGTTCTCGAGCAGCCACTCGAGTTTCGTCGCCGAGAAGTACGGGTCCGGCTCCAGCCCCGTCCGCGAGCGGATCGCCTCCGTGCGGCCCTCGGCCTCGAGTTCCTCGACCCGGTCGGTGGTTCGGCGGTCCTGCCAGACGATGGCGCGGTGGACCGGCTCGCCGGTCGCGGCGTCCCACAGAAGCGTCGTCTCGCGCTGGTTGGTGACGCCGATGGCCGCCAGTTGCTGGGGCGCGAGGTCGGCACCCGCCAGCGCCTCCCGGATGGTCGCCGTCGTGTTCTCCCAGACCTCGACGGGGTCGTGTTCGACCCAGCCCGGCTCCGGGTAGTACTGCTCGTGGCGCTCGTAGGCGTTGGCGACCACCTGGCCCCGTCGGTCGAAGACCATGAACCGGGTACCGGTGGTCCCCTGGTCGATGGCCCCGACGTACGTTCCGTCCCTGCCGTTGCCCGTTGGTTCCCCGGTCATGTGCGCGTACGCTGTGTGCGGTTTCGTGACACGGTCGCTCTACCGGCCAGGTGGCTGGCATCCACATAAGCGTTGACGGTCAGGGGACGGGCGAGTCCGGAACAGCAGGTTTATAGCTGCCAGGGGGGTACGAATAGCAAGACTGTCCTTCGATGTCAGCGAACAATCAACCGGAGGTGAACATCGGGCTCGTCGGCCACGTCGACCACGGGAAGACGACCCTGGTCCAGGCGCTGAGCGGCGAGTGGACCGACCAGCATTCCGAGGAGATGAAACGCGGCATCTCCATCCGGCTGGGCTACGCGGACGCCACGCTGCGTGAGTGTCCGGGCCTCGACGAACCCGAACGGTACACCGTCGAGGAGGAGTGCCCGGACGGCTCGGAGAGCGAACCGCGCCGGACCGTCTCCTTCGTGGACGCGCCCGGCCACGAGACGCTGATGGCGACGATGCTGTCGGGCGCTGCCATCATGGACGGCGCGGTGCTCGTGGTCTCCGCCAGCGAGCCCGTCCCGCAGGCACAGACCGAAGAACACCTGATGGCGCTGGACATCATCGGGATCGACAACATCGTCGTCGCCCAGAACAAGATCGACCTGGTCGACCGCGAACAGGCCCAGGAGAGCTACGAGCAGATCCAGGAGTTCGTCTCGGGAACGGTCGCCGAGGACGCCCCGATCGTGCCGGTCAGCGCCCAGCAGGGCGTGAACATCGACCTCCTGATCCAGGCCCTCGAGGAGGAGATCCCCACCCCGGACCGCGACCCGGAAGCGGACGCCGAGATGCTGGTCGCCCGCAGCTTCGACATCAACCGCCCGGGGACGACCTGGGACGGCCTGGCCGGCGGCGTGCTCGGCGGCTCGCTGGTCCAGGGCGAACTCGAGGCCGGCGACGAGATCGAGTTGCGCCCGGGCCGGGAGGTCGAGGAGGGCGGCCAGACGGAGTGGCAGCCCGTCCAGACCACCGCCCGGTCGCTGCAGGCCGGCGGCGAGACCGTCGACGCCGCGACGCCGGGCGGGCTGCTCGGCGTCGGCACGGGGCTGGACCCCTCCGTGACGAAGGGTGACGCCCTGGCCGGTCAGGTCGCCGGCCCGCCCGGCACCCTGCCCCCGGTCCACCAGCAGTTCACCATGGACGTGGACCTGCTCGACCGGATCGTCGGCGAGGAGGCCGGCGAGGTCGAGGAGATCACGACGGGCGAGCCGCTGATGCTCACCGTCGGCACCGCCACCACCGTCGGCTCGGTCACCAGCGCCCGGGGGGGCGAGTGCGAGGTCGCGCTCAAGCGGCCCGTCTGCGCCCGTCCGGGCGTCGGGATCGCGATCAACCGCCGGGTCGGCGCCCGCTGGCGGCTCATCGGCTACGGGACCCTCCAGTGACGACCGCCGTCCTCGACACTAACGCGCTCATGATGCCCGTCGAGTGCGACGTCCGGGTGTTCGAGGAACTGGACCGCTTGCTGGACGCGCCGGAGCCGGTCGTCCCCGCGGCGGCCGTTGCGGAGCTCGAGCGGCTGGCCGACGGCGCAGGGCAAGAGGCCACGGCTGCGAGCGTCGGGCTGGACCTGGCCGAGCGGTGTACCGTCCGAGAGACCGAGGCCGACTACGCCGACGACGCGGTGCTCGAACTCGCCGGCCGGCTGGATGCACACGCGGTCACGAACGACGGGCCCCTGCGCGAGCGCCTGCGCGAGGCGGGTGTTCCAGTAATTTGTTTACGGGGCCGGAACAAACTCGCCATCATCTAACCATGTACAAACGGGTCAGACTACGCGACACGGTCGAGGTACCACCGGAGGACCTGGCGGACGTGACGCCGGGCCTCGTGAAGCGACTGCTGCAGGACAAACTCGAGGGGCGGATGGACGAGGACGTCGGGAGCGTGGTCTCGGTGGTCGAGGTCCACGACATCGGCGAGGGGGCGGTCGTCCCCAACCAGCCCGGCGTCTACTACGAGGCCGAGTTCGACGCGCTGACCTTCGACCCCGACATGCAGGAGGTCGTCGACGGCGAGGTCGTCGAGACCGTCGACTTCGGTGCCTTCGTGGGGATCGGGCCGGTCGACGGCCTGCTGCACGTCTCCCAGATCTCCGACGAGTACCTGGCCTACGACGGGGAGAACGACCAGCTTGCCTCCCGGGAGTCCAACCGCACGCTCGGGACCGGCGACTCGGTCCGGGCCCGCATCGTCACCAAGAGCATCGACGAGCGCAACCCCCGGGACTCGAAGATCGGGCTGACCGCAAAGCAGGTCGGCCTGGGCAAACACGGCTGGCTCGAGGAGGACCACAAGAAACGCGAGACGGCCGAGGCCGGCGCCGAGGCGGGTGAGGACTGATGGCCGACCGCGTCGTCTGCCGGGAGTGTCACCGCGTCCAGGAGAACGTCGAGGTCGAGGCCTGCCAGGCGTGTGGGTCGACCTCGCTGACCGAGGACTGGGCCGGGTACGTCGTCATCGCCCACCCCGAGGAGAGCCGGATCGCCGAGGAGATGGAGGCCACCGAACCCGGGGCCTACGCGCTGAAGGTGCGCTGACGTGCCGGTCGTGGAACTCCAGCCGGCGCTTCGCTCCGAGCTGAAGGAGCCGATGGGGCCGGTGTTCACCGACACGGAGGAGTTGCTCGCGGCGGCCGGGCGGCCGGTCGTGGCGGTCGGCGACATGGTCACCTACCACCTGCTCGAGGCGGGCCACACCCCCGCCGTCGCGCTGGTCGACGAGCGCACCGAACGCGAGGCCGTCGACGAGCGGGTCCAGACGGCCCTCGACGCGGCCGACTTCGACCGCGAGGTCCGCGTCGAGAACCCCCCGGCGACGCTGAGTGCCGCCCTCCTCGAGGCGCTCGCCGAGGCCATCGAAAACGGGGAGACGACCCTGCTCGACGTCGACGGCGAAGAGGACCTCGCTGCGCTGCCGGCCATTCTCGCCGCCCCCGACGGCGCGAGCGTCGTCTACGGCCAGCCCGGCGAGGGGATGGTGCTCGTGA
>JAZKSZ010000101.1:0-8001 GCA_036625795.1 Haloarculaceae archaeon | reverse complement strand
GAGCCGAGCTGAGCCGGCGGGCGCCCGGCAACCTGGTCGTCCTCGATTCGCTCTCGAACCTGATCAGCACCGTCGACGAGAACGAACTCTCGTGGGCCGACGTGAGTTACCTGGTGGCCGGCCTCCAGCGGGCGGCCTACGACTGGAACGGCCTCATCCTGCTGCACGTCAACGCGGAGGCAATCAGCGACCGCCGGCTCGGCCAGCTCGTCGACGCCTGCAACGGGGCGATGCGTTTTCGCTGGGAGACCGGCGGGAGCACCCGCGCCCGGACGCTCGTCGTCCAGCAGTTCCGCGGCGTCCTCTCGCAGATCGAGGCCGAGGACATCGTCCAGTTCGAGACCGAACTCGGCGAGGCCGGCTTCGACATCAGCGACGTCCGCAAGATCCGCTGAGCCGGGGGCGGTAGGACAGCGACGGCGACGGCCGGTCGACCGAGCGTCGCCCATCTCCGGGGCCGGCGGGCCGGGGATTTCTGCCTTCAGGCGGCTCGCGCGCCAAGCAACGGCAAACGCTTAACTGCCTCGTTTGATAAGGGTGGGTAATGGCGAGCGAGCCGACAGAGACGGTGACAGTTCGCCTCCCGTCGGATCTCGACAACTGGCTCGACGAACAGGCCCGGGAGCTGGGGGTGAACCGCGAGACCGTCCTCGTCCAGATGCTCGCTTCCTACCGGGCGACGGCCGAACTCGACGGCGACCTCGACGCCGCGGAGTTCGAGTTCGGCGCGCCCAGCGACGAACAGCTCGAGGAGGTGGTCGACCGCCGCGTCGAGGAGACCCTCGAGGCGGAACTCGCCGAGCAGCTCCCCGACGCGACCGAGGCCGTCGAGCGTCGCGTCGGAGGGAGGGTCGACAGTGTCCAGGCCGAGTTTCAGGAGAAACTCGAGGACGTCCGCGAGCGGGTGGTCCAGATCAAACAGGAGGCCGACGCCAAGGCGCCCGCAGACCACGACCACGAGGAGTTCGCCCGCCTCGTCGCCCTCGGGAGGCACGTCGACGACCTCCAGGACGAGGTCGAGCACCTGACCGAACGCCTCGACGCCACGCTGCCCGAGCAGGAGACGGCCATCGAGGAGCTCGAGGCGGACCTGGATACGGTCCAGGAGCGACTCCGGACCGTCGCCTGGGCCGTCCGGGACCTGCGGGACGACGTCGAGAACGACACCGGGCTGGCGGCCGTCGAGCGCGTCAAGCGCGCGGCCGCCAAGGCCGACGTCGACCGGGCCAGGTGCGAGAACTGCGGCAACGGCGTCGAGATCGCGTTGCTGACCGACCCGCACTGTCCACACTGCGAGGCGACGGTCACCGACGTCGAGGAGGCAAGCGGGTTCTTCTCCAAGCCGAAACTGCTGGTCGCCTCGCAGCTCGAGTCCGGTGAGGAAGATGAGTGACGACCCCCTCGACCCCGACGACTGGCACGACGAGGAACAGCGGGAGGGACGACCGGAGGACACCCTGGAAGAGGCGGACGCAGACCCGCTCGCCGACGTGGAAACCGACCGGGCGGGTGACCCCTTCGAGGAACTCGGAGGCCCGCCGGAGGAGGGGGTGGAGTCGGCCGACGAAACCGGAGACGAGTCCCGCGAGCCGCAGCCCGAGGACGACCAGTCCGGCAGTGGAGTTCCGACGGACGACCCGAGTGCGTGGCAACCCCTGCCGGAGGTCTCCGAGGCCAGCGAGGCCCAGGACGCGGATGACCGCGGCACGGCTACCGCCGGCGGGGCCGGCGTGTCCGACGGGACCGTGACTCTCGAGACGGAGGACGGGACCGGAGACCCGTTCGGTGGCCCGGACCCGCGCGGGGACCCGTTCGGCGACGAGGAGGTCTTCGAGCGCCAGGAGGTCGGCGAGGTCGACCCCGACGAGGTGTGGGAAGCCCTCGAAGCGACCGAGCGGGTCGGCAGCGAGGAGGGGCGCCGCTACGCCGAGGTGTCGAAACACACCTACTGCGAGCACTGCGAGTGGTTCTCGGAACCCCCGGAGGTCTCGTGTACCCACGAGGGTACCGAGATCGTCGAATTTCTGGACATGGAGACGGTCCGGCTGCTGAACTGCCCGGTCGTCGAGGAGCGTCGCGCCCTCCGGAACGAGGACTGACCCGGACCGGTAGCCGGGGCGGGCGCGTTACCGAACCCCCGAAACCTCTTTAGGTCGTTCGGCCGACAGTGTGGGTATGCTTCACGCACGAGGGCCGCTTCTCACGGTGGACGTCGGTGACCGGACGGCAGAGCGGGTCGACATCTCCGACCTGCTCGCGGAGACAGTCGGCGGACGGGCGACCGCGACACACCTCGCTCACGACCGGATCCCCTTCGATGCCGACCCGTTCGGGCCGGAGAACCGGGCGTACGTCTCGACCGGGCCGCTACAGCTCTCGCAGATGAGCTTCACCGGTCGGATGAACATGACCGCGCTCTCGCCGCTGACCGACGGGCTCGCCTCGACTAACGCCGGCGGCTACATGTCCCGGAACTTCGCGGACGCGGGGATCAGCGTTCTCGAACTCGCGGGCGCGAGCGACGAACTCCTGGCGGTCCACGTCACCGACGACGGTGTCGAGTTCGAGGAGATCCCCGAGCTTGAAGGGGCCGAGGTCTCGGCGGTCAGCGACTACATGGAGGCGGAACACGGCCTGGGGGCCGAGCACTGCCTGGCGATCGGCCCGGCCGGCGAGAATCAGGTGCGGTTCGCGAGCGTGATGACCTTCGACTCCCGCGCGTTCGGGCGCGGCGGGCTGGGAGCGGTGCTCGGGTCGAAGAACGTCAAGTGTGTCACCTTCGAGGGCGACGCCCCACCGCAGGTCGATATCCCCGCAGAGGCCGCAAGCGAGATCCACCAGGAGGCCGCCACCGCCGACGACATCATGAAACGGCAGGGCACCACCTCGGGAACGGAGTTCATCAACGACAACTTCTCGCTGCCGACCCGCTACTTCTCGGAGATGGAGTTCGAGCACGCTGCGGACATCGGCGGCAACGCTGTCGAGGAGAAAAAGTACAAGAAGGGGACCTGCTCGGCGTGTGCCTTCGCGTGCAAACTCCCGACCCGCGACGAGGCGGAAGGTATCGAGACGGAGGGACCGGAGTTCGAGACCGTCTACTCCTTCGGCTCGAACCAGGGCGTCGGCGACATCGTCGACGTAATGAAGGCAAACGAGCTGTGTGACGAGCTGGGGATGGACACCATCTCGGCGGGCGTGACGGTCTCGGCCTACCTCGCCAGCGAGGACGAGTTCGGCAACGCCGAGCTCGCCCGCGAGACCACGGAGAAGATCGCCCGCCGCGAGGGGGTCGGCGACCTGCTCGCGGAGGGGGTCCACCGCAGCCACGACGAGCTCGGTGTCGAGGACATGACGGTCAAGGGGATGGAGTTCGCCGCCCACGACGGGCGGGTGCTGCACGGCCTGGGCCTGCAGTACGCCGTCGCCAACCGCGGCGGCGACCACATGTTCGCGACCATGCAGTCCATCGAGTACCGCGGCGACCTGGACCCGCAGGGCACCGAGGGCAAGGCAGAGACCGTCGTCGAGCAGGAGAACTTCTGTGCCTTCCGGGACTCCGGCGTCGTCTGTGCGTTCTCGGGCAGCTACATCGACGAGGAGGGGTTCGAGGCGCTGTTCGACGCCGACTACGAGGAGTTGCTGGAGGTCGGCGCGAGCGTCATCGAGCGCGAACGCCACTTCAACAACAAGCGCGGCCGGGACGCCGACGACGACCGCCTGCCCTACGAGATCCCCGACCTCGAGTCCTCGATCCGGGAGTACTACCAGCTCCGGGGGTACAACGACGACGGGACGGTCCCTGACGACCGGGTCACCTCGACATCGACGCCCGCGCCCGCCGACGACTAACGGGGGGCGACGGTTCTCCCGACGAGGGGCGACGGCTCTTCCCGCCACCCCTGCGCCTGGAACCGGGCCGCCAGTGTCTGTTACCCGCCGTAGACCGCGGGGGTCATCCGTACGACGTCGCCCTCCGAGAGTTCCGTGTCGGCCCCGTCGATGTGCTGGACGTGAGTGTCGTTGAGCGTCACCGCGACCTCGGAGACGACCTCCTGCCCGTCCAGGAGCCGTCCCTCGAGTCCCGGGTGTGACGCCTCGATCTCGGCGAGGAGGTCGCCCACGGTCTCCGCGTCGGTCTCCCTGGCTACGGTCTTCTCGCCGACCTCGTCCCGGAACGGCCCGAAGAAGACACACTCGACCTGCATACTACCCGGTCGGGCCGCGCCCGTCTTGTAGCTTGGTCTTTGACGGCTCGCCCCGCGTGACGCCGGGTATATATCCACCCGGGCCGTACAACCGGGATACGAGAGAGGGGGTTACAGCTATGGTCCAGTTCTGCGACGAGTGTGGCTCGATGATGCACGCTGACGGTGACGAGATGGTCTGTGCTTCTTGCGGGGCGACCGTCAGCAAGGACGAGGAGCGGGCAGCCGCCTTCGTCACGACCGACGAGCAAAGCGGCGAGGAACTCATCGAGACCGAGGAGGGGGCCAACTTCGAGGGCAAGCCGACCTCCGAGGACGTGACGTGTGCGGAGTGTGGCCACGGCGTGGCGTGGTACACGATCAAACAGACCGGCTCCGCCGACGAACCCCCGACCCGCTTTTTCAAGTGCAAGAGCTGTGGGAACCGCTGGCGGGAGTACAGCTGACAGAGCCCGCGAAGCGTGCCGGTACCGATCGGATTAACCGATTCTTTCTCCGAACGGCAGGTATGGAGATCACACGCCGCCTGCTGTTGCAGGCTCTCGGTGCCGCGGGCGTCGTGGGGGGCGGAGGGTTCGCGGCCAACGAGGTCCTCAAGCAGGGGTCCTGGCTGTACGACCCCTCCGCGCGGACGGAGGCACACAACCTCTTTTTCATGACCGCGGACATCAGTTCCTTCCTGGAGAACCTCCCGCCGGAGTACCGCCAGCAGGTCACCGGCGGAAACGGCGGGAGCGCTGGGGGGGTGAGCGGTTCCCCGGTCGACCCGACGAAGGTCGACCGGGTCGCGCTGGTCAACGGGGCCAGCTTCGTCGGCGACACCGGGCTGCCAACGGGGATGACGACGGTCGCGATGAGCGGGAGCTTCCGGACGGCGCCGTTCCGGGGCCTGGCAAGCGGCGCCCCGGGCGTCGAATCCGCCGGCGAGCACGGCGGGTACGACGTCTACGTCGCCGAGACGAACGCGAACCCGCTCCAGGCGGCTGGCGTCGATGCGGCGGGCGGAAGCGACACGAGCGGAGGGACAACGGGTGGAGGCGACACGAGCGGAGACGACACGAGTGGAGGGACCACGGGAAGCGGGGGCGGTGGTGACGGCACCGCGGCGGGTAGCCAGTCGGTCTCCATCGAGGAGACCGCGATCGGGGTCAAACAGGAGGGGGGCGGTCTCGTGGGCGGGACGACCCTCGCCACCGACGACATCCCGGCGACCGCCGCGGTCGAGCAGGCGATCGATGCAAAACAGGGCAACGCCCCGCTGTTGCGGGGGATGAACAAGTACACAAAGGAGTACGCGCGCCAGTTCGGCGACCAGACGCTGTTCATGGGCGCGGTCTGGGACCCCGCCTTCATTACGCTGCTTGTCGCCGGAACGAGCCTTCTGCTCGAGAACCTCGCCGGCCCGGGGGCGGCCGTCTCCGAACTGTTCCAGCGGCTCTACGAGGACGCTCGCGGGGCCGGCGCGGGTGTCAACGTCGACGGCGAGACGACAACCACGAGGGTACTGCTGACCTACGTGACCCGCGACGCCGCCCGCCAGACCGGCCTGGTCCAGTTGCTCGACGCCGGGTTCGGCGTGGTCGAGCGCGGCGAAGGGTTCGGCCCCGGCATCAGGGACGTCGATGCCGACTACCGGGGACGGAGTATCGTCCTCCGGGTCGAGGCCGACACCCGCGCGGCACTCTCCGGTGGCGCCGCGGGCAGTGGCGGGACCGGGAGTGTGGGCGACGGCCCGTTCGGCGGGAGTACGACCGACGGCACCTGACGCCCCGGTCGGAGGGTCAAGTCGGCGTCGAAGTCTCCTGAAGACACTTTATCAGGCGCCTGGAAGCCGCGGCCATGCAACGACGACGGTTCCTCGCGGTCTGTGGGGCCGGCCTGGTGGCCGGCTGTCTCGGAGAGAGCGGCAGCGACACCCCGGGCGGCGGCGACCGTGACAGTCCCGAGGGCGACACGCCGACGGATGACGACGGGACCGACACAGGTGAAGCCGGCGGCGACGGCACCGGGCTGTCGGTTTCTGTCGAGAAGCTCCAGCCGGCGCTCGTCGCGATGAGCACCCCCGACTCCATCGGCGTCTACAGCGCGGACCGGGCCCAGTACCTCTTCCTCCAGCTCGCCGTCGAGCGCGGCGACCCCCCCGCCCGCTCGGAGCTGTCCTTCCGGTTCGACGGCGACGAGCACGACCCCCTCGAGGCTGACGGCCCACGGGACCTCTGGCGGCTCTACGACGGGGAGGAGAACCGCTACGACGCCGACAGCGGCGAGGGGTGGGTCTGCTTCCCGCTGCCGGCGACCGGCGCGCCCGAGGGGGCCGGCCTGACCTGGGCCGACAGCGTCTGGGTCCCCTCGCCGGACGTCCGGGAGCGGCTGGCCGCCGAGTCGCCGCCGCTGTCCGTCGAGTGGTCCGCACCCGACACCGTCGAGGTTGGGGAGACACCGGCCGTCGAGGTCTCGGTCACAAACGAGGGCGACCACGCCGGCCGGTTCGTCGGCGCGCTGAACCGCACCGGGCCAGCGGTCGCGTACACCCCTGTGACGGCCACTTCCCGGCTGCTCCCGGCGGGCGAGACGGAGACGTGGACCCTCGAGACCGACGATCTCGACGGGACGGGCGACGCGACCTACCACCTCCACTGGCCCGACGGACACCGACAACGGACCGTCGAGGTGGCCCCGCAGGAGTGAGAGGCGTGACCGCCGACGACCGGCAGTTTGTGTCGTGTCTTTTATCCGCCTGACCGGGCGTAGGTCCCAGGCGTGACACCCCTCGAGATCGCCGTCCGCCTGGTGGCCGGAGGGCTTCTCATCCTGGCAAACGGCTTTTTCGTCGCCATCGAGTTCGCGCTGACCCGCGCCCGGCAGTTCACCGAAGCGGAGTTCATCGACGGCGACGCCAGGCTCGAGCGCGCCTGGGAGATGACACAGGAACTCGAGCTCTACCTGACGACCTGCCAGGTCGGGATCACGGCATCGAGCATCGCGGTCGGGATCGTCGCCGAGCCGGCGCTGGCGGCGCTGTTCGAGCCGCTGTTTGCCGGCTCTTTCTTCGCGTCGGTCGGGGCCGGGGCGCTGATCGCCTACCTGATCATCAATCTGGTCCACCTGACCCACGGCGAGCAGACACCGACCTACCTGGGCGTCGAGCGCTCGCGGACGGTCTGCCGGTACGGGGCGGCGCCGCTGCACTGGTTCTACGTGGTCATCTCGCCTGTCATCAGACTCGGGGACGGCGTCGCCAAGTGGACGCTGCGGCTGTTCGGCGTCGAGATGACCGGCGCGTGGCTCGAAACGGAGGAGGACGTCATCGAGTCCCGGGCGGAGCTGCGCAACCGGCTTGGGGAGGTTCTGGCGGAGGGCGACCTGCCCGAGGAGCGCCGCGAGGAGGTAATGAACGCCCTGGAGATCGGCGACCGGACCGTCGCGGACATCATGGTGGCCCGGGAGGAAATCGTCGCGCTGTCGACCACGGACGACTGGGAGACCAACGCCGAGCGCATCCGCGAGTCACCGCACGCCCGCTTCCCGCTGGTCGGCGAGAGCCTGGACGACGTCCGTGGCGTCGTCTACACGCCCGCGCTGTTCGTCGGGTCCGAGGCGGGTGACGAGACGGAGGTCGACCTGGAGTCGGTCGCCCTCCCGGCGATGACCGTCGGCCCGGACACAGCCGTCAGCGACGTGATCGACCTGTTCCAGGCCGAGCGACAGGAGCTCGCGATGGTCGTGAGAGATGGGCGTGTGGTCGGCCTCGTCACGGCGACCGACGCCCTCGAGGAGATCACGGGCGAGCTCA
>JAZKSZ010000100.1:0-8100 GCA_036625795.1 Haloarculaceae archaeon | reverse complement strand
GTGAGCAGGCTCGCGCAGTCGTTGCGCGCCCGGACGAGCGTGGCGCGCCCGACCCGGTCCGAGAGCAGGTCCCGGACCCGCTCCTCCAGGCGGTGGGCCTCGTCGACGACCACGAAGGTATCCTCGTCGAGAACACTCGCCAGCAGCGGCCGGGACTCCGGGTCGAAGAGGTGGTTGTAGTTGCCGACGACCACCTCCGCCGCCTCCAGCAGGACGCTCATCACGCGGTGGGGACAGGTCCCCCGCTCGGTCGCGGCCGGGAGGTACTCCTCGGGGGTGACGACCGCCCCCTCCCCGACGCCGAAGTCGACCGGCGAGCCGCGGTTGCGGGCGTACCAGTCGGCCTCGAAGGGGCAGTACAGCGGCCCGTCGTCCTCGCCGTCGCTCATCTCCGCGGGCGCCGACGGCTGGCTGCGGCGGTATGGGCTGGTCGCGTCCGCCGTCGAGAGTCCCTCCTCGGCGAGGCTGCGCTGGCCGGCCGCGTCGGGGCGGGCTGCGGCAGCCAGGTCCGCGCCCCGCTGTGGGTCCCACCAGATGTCCTCGGTGGCTCCAGGGACGGCCGCCTCCGCGGCCGGCCGGTCGTCGCTCGTCCCCTCGCTCTCGACGAGGCCGGCCGTGGCCTCCCGGAGGTCCTCACACCGGTCGTGGGTGGAGGTGTCCCCGAACACGCCCTCGCGGCCGTAGGGACACAGGTCCCGCTTGCCGGTCAGGGAGACCCCGCGCAGGGGCTCCTCCAGGCCGGCGTTCATCGTCCGGAGGTCCGCGACGAACTGCCGGCGCTGCTGTTTGACGGGTGTGACGACGAGCACGCGCTCGTAGTCGCCCGCGCGGACGAGCGCCGCGCCGGCGGTCAGCGCGGCCATCGTCTTCCCGGTGCCACAGGGACCCTCCATGGCGAGGTAGCCCCGCGCCTCCCCCGCCTGGATGGCCGACTCGACGGCGTCGGCCTGGTTCTCGTAGGGCTCGGGGAAGCCGAAGTACTCGCGCCAGTCGACCACATCGGCGTCGCCGCTGTCCTCGGTATCGGCGTCGGCGCCGGCTCCCCCGGCGTCGGCCCCGTCTGCCATCACACACTCTGGGGCGTCCTCCGGTTTGAACCTTTAGAACGGAGCCGGGACCGTACCGGCAGCCTCGCCCCGGCGCTTTTTGCCGGTCCTCCCCGAGGGGACAGTATGGACGCACACGCCGCTGACCCGCCGGTCGAGAAGCGGGTCGGGGACGCACTCCGGGCGGCCGGCGAGACGGTCGCCGTGGCCGAGGCGGCGACCGGGGGGCTGGTGGGCGCGCTGCTCACCGCGTCGCCGGGGGCCAGCGACTATCTCGACCGGAGCTACGTCACCTACAGCTACGACTCCCTGCGGGAGGTCCTGGCGGTCCCGCGGGAGACGCTGGACGAGCACGGCGCGGTCAGCGGGCCGGCTGCCGCGGCGATGGCGCGGGCCGCGCGGGACCGCGCCCGGACGGACTGGGGGCTGGGGGTCGCCGGCGTCGCCGGGCCCGGCGGCGGCACCGACGACAGGCCGGTGGGAACCTGTATCGTCGGCGTCGCCCGCGCCGCCCCCTGGGAGAGCGGTGACTCCGAGACGACCACGGAGCGCCGCGTCCTCGACGGGGAGCGTCGCGCCGACCGCCGCGAGCGGTTCGCGCGGACGGCGCTCGGGGACTTGCTCGAAGCGGTCTGAGGTCGGCGGCTGCCCGCCGGCAGCCCCGTAAGGGAAGCTTTGTAACCCCACCGCCCTCGCTTCGGGGCGTGAACAAACGCGGTCACGTGCTGAACGCGGCGTTGCTCGCCATCGGCTTCGGGTACGTCCTCAACCCCGGCGGCGACGTCGAGACCTTCCGCACCATCGCGGAGGTCTCGGTACCGGTCATCCTGGGGGCGCTGTTCCCCGACGTCGACACCGCCTTCGGCAAGCACCGCAAGACGCTGCACAACCTCCCCGTGCTGGCGGTGGTCAGTGCCTACCCCTTCTTCTTCGCGAACCTCCAGTGGGTCTGGCTGGGCGTGCTCACCCACTACGTGCTCGACGTGCTCGGGACGACACGGGGGATCGCTCTCTTCTATCCGCTCTGGGACCGGGAGTTCGACGTCCCCTTCGGCGTGCCCGTCGACAGCAAGTGGTCGGGAGCGCTCACCGTGCTGATCACGGTCGTCGAGCTCGCGGTCATCGCCGGCGTGGTCTACTACGCCCCGCCGGCCCTCCAGCAGGTCACAGAGGGGCTGGGGCTGGGGGCGCAGGCGATGGGGTTCTAGTAGACGCGGACGTCGTCGAACCGGCCGTCGTAGGCGACGTGGCCGGGGTGGGTCGGCTCGGTGCCCGAGAGGTAGACCCGGTCGAACTTCTTCCAGGAGTTCTCCCAGCCGAGGTGGGCGAACTCGGCGCCGCGGCGCAGCAGGTGGGTCGGGCCCCGCCGGTGGTCGACCTGCCGGGGTAGCCCGTCCCGGACCGCCGCCAGGACGTCGGCCGGTTCCTCGAGGTCGTCCTCGAAGGTCGTCCAGCACTCCCCCACCGTCCCCCGGAGGTGGGCGTACGAGGAAGTAAAGGCAGGCAAGCCCATGTCCGTCGCGGTCCGGCGGGCGCGGCTGTTGTCCCAGGGGAGGTGTTTGGGGTTGTAGACTTCGAGGGCGTCGACCTGGTCGCGGTAGGTCTCGAGGTGCTCGCGGCCGAAGCTGACGGTGAGAAAGCCGGGGTGGGGGACGAGGACGAGCGCGTCCTGGGCGGCCAGCTCTTCCATCGTCCCCTCGAGCGTGAGGAAGTCGGGAACCGGTCGCTCCAGGTCCAGCGCGAGGACGTGCCGTCGGGTGCGCCAGTCGCCGGTGAACAGTTCGCGGCCGGGCACCACCGCCAGCTCGTCGCCGGAGAACTGCTCGGCGCGGTCGACGACGTCGCGCCAGCGGGTGAAGTGAGGGGCGTAGACCAGCGCGTCCAGCCCCCGGGCTTTCGCCCGCTCGACGACCCGCTCGTCGAGCACTTTCACGTGCATATCCACGCGCGTCCCGTCGGTCACGCCCGAACGTGCCCCCGCGTCGCTCTTAGGCGTTCTCATCTCTCAGCTCGTGCCGGCTCCTCCCGCGGCCGCCAGGGAGACCGGGGCCCGACGAGCCCCTCACTCCTGGTGGATCTGCGTGTACGAACCCACGAGCGCCCCGGAGAGGTCGAGCCCGCGGATGTCGGCCTCGGAGTCGACCAGCGAGTCCCGGACGACCCCGTCGGTGACGGTCGCACCGGGGAAGACCACTGACCGCTCGAGCGTGGCGTCTCTGACCGTCGCTCCCTCCGTGACGTGGACGTTCGCGCCGACGGTGCTGTCCTCGACGGTCGCGGAGTCGGCGACGACCGACTCCCCCTCGAGTGCCCACTCGACAGCCTCCAGGTAGCTGTCGGGTGTCCCGATGTCGTACCACGCGCCGTCGAAACTGAACGCGTACACCGACTCGCGGTCGACGAGCCACTGGATGAACCAGCCGGGCTCGTCGGGGTTGTTGTCCCCCGCGAGGTACTCGCCGAAGCGGACCGCCTCGGCGGGGAAGGCGTAGCAGGCGATGGAGACGAGCGTGCTCGGCGGGTCCTCGGGTTTCTCCTGGAAGTCCACCACTTCCTCGCCGTCGATGTCGACGAGGCCGTAGGATTTTGCCTTCTCGCGGGAGCCGACGTCGTAGGCGGCGAGCGTCGGCGCCTCGCGAGCCTCGAAGAAGTCGATGAACTCCGCGATGTCGAAGTCCATGAGGTTGTCCCCGGCGACGACTAGCAGGTCCTCGCCGGCGACCCCTTCGCGGTCGACCAGCTGGGCCAGCGCCCCGACGACGCCGAACTTCTCGTCTTCCTCGGTCGTCTCCTCGACGCTCAGCCGGGGTTTCTCGTAGCCCGCTTCCGCGACGTGCTCCCGGAAGTCGTCGGCGAACCGTTCGTTGGTCGAGAGGAAGACCTCGTCGACCCGGTCGTCGGCCTCGAGACCGGAGAGCACGCGGTCGATGACGGTCGTCTCGCCGACCGGGAGGAGCATCTTCGGGCGGTGGCGGGTGACCGGCCACAGGCGCGTCGCGTACCCCCCGGCGAGCACGACTGCGTTCATGTCACAGACGACCGAGCGTGCGTGTATATCCTTTTTCATCCGTGAACCGGGAGGACCCGCGGCGGTCGCGGCGGGCGCCACCGACGCCGCTCACCGCAGCTCGTCGGCGGCGGCGTCGGCCAGCCGGGTCGGCTCGGGGAGCTTGTATCCCGCGGTACAGGCGAAGACGATATCGGCGGCCGTCCCCGCACTCACCCGGTGGCCGGGGCTGACGTAGACGGGGTTGACGTGTCGCTCCGGCGAGTCGAACTGCCGGGTCTGGACCGCGTAGCCGATGACGGTCCCGCCGGGCGCGCTCACGTCGCCGTCGGCCTCGATGGCGACCCGTTCGCCTTCCTCCAGGCCCTCGACCGACCGTCGGGGCTGCCCGCAGAGGAGGTTCTTCGCGACGCCGACCGTCGGCGCGTCGAGCGTGACCCCGACGTGGGTGGCGAGGCCGGCCTCCCGGAAGTGGATCCGGCCGCTCCCGTCGACCAGCGTCACCGCGGGTTCGCCCGACAGTCCCTGTAGCGCGGCGAGCACGGCCTCGCCCTCCCGGAAGGAGAGCAGCCCGGGGATGTACGGGATAGCGGCCTCGCGGACGGCGCTGGCCCGCTCGATGGCTCGCCCGCCGCGGACGAGCACGGCCGCGCTCACCGCCTCTTCGACGTCACCGTCGTGGTCGCGAAACGCCTGGTCGACTCCGGCGACGGGCGGCCCGCTGTGGGTGCCGAGCCTCGCGGGGTCGCTCTCCAGGTCGTCCGCGAAGACAGCCTCGTCGGCGATCTCGCGCTGGAGGGCCTCCATCTCCGTGCGCGAGCGGTCGGGGTCCGGGAGAAACTGGGGACGGGCGAGTTCCATCAGAAGGGGCCGCGGCCGCGACCACCCGGGCCGCCAGGCCCTCCCGGTCCTCCTCCTGGACCGCCCGGGCCGCCGAACTGGAGCTGGCGGGGGACTCTGACACGGTCGCGGACCCGGTAGCCGTAGGCCAGGCCGATGACCAGCCCGAGCAGGTGGGCGACCTGTGCGACGCCGCCGGAGCCGACCCCACCACCCACGATGGCGAGGACGGTGATGGCGGTGTACCCCGCCGTGAGCAGCCACAGCGGGACGGGGATGAGGAAGTACAGGTACACCCGCAGACTCGGGTTGAAGACGGTCAGCACGGCCATGATGGCGAGTGCTGCCCCGCTGGCGCCGAGCACGCCGGCCCCGCCGGCGTTGATCGCCTCGAAGATCGACCCGGGAATGTAGCCGAGCTGGAGGATCTGGACGCCGATCTGTCCGAGGCCAGCGACCACGCCGCTGGCGAGAAACAGGCCCGCGAAGGCCTTCGACCCGATGTAGTCCTCGACCAGCCGGCCGAAGAAGTAGACCACGATGCTGTTGATCGCGATGTGGGCGAACCCGCCGTGCGAGAAGATGGAGGTGACCCACGTCCAGACGTACTCGGGGTGGGCCGGCGAGAGCGTGAAGATGGCGCTGTACAGTTGGTAGGCCTCGGGGTTGGCGTTGATCGTCGCCGCCGAGAGCGGGTAGAGGCCAGTCGCGACCTGGAAGACGAGCTGGACGGCGAAGGTGACCCACATCGCCCCCAGGAAGACGAAGGTCATGTTTCCGCGGATGTAGCCCAGCGGGCCGCCGACGCCCGTATCGACCCGATCGCCGAGTAGCCCGCCGTCGTCCTCGGTGCTCATGGAGTCGTCGAAGCCGGAGTCGAAGACGCCGTCGCCGGGGTCGCCCCACTCGGCCAGCCCGGGGCAGTCGTGGGCCTCGGGCAGCCGGTGTTCGGCACAGAAGGTCCCGCCGCAGTGCCGACACTGGTACGGCATACTCTCGCGTTTGCCGCATTCGTCGCAGTTCGACATCGCCGGCTGCTACGGACGGACACCGCAAAGGGGTTGTGCTTGTCCCCGCGGCCGGCGGACAGCGACGCGCCCGTCGCCGCGACCCGGACGCCTCACTCGCTCAGGGCGGTCCTGGCCTCTTCGATGGCCGGGATGACGACCCAGAACGTCAGCGCCCCGAGGATGGCGAACCAGAACAGGGCATCCTTCAGCGCGATGGCGAGCTGGCCGTACAGTTCGGCCTGTTCGGGGTCGGGTGCGGACAGCTGCGTCTCGAAGTCCGGCGTGTTGTACCACCCGCCGAGGATCATCCAGCCGAGCCCGGCGGTCACGAAGATGCCGAAGCCTTTGGCGAACTCGTCAGCCATTACCCGAATCTTCGTCAGAGCCGTCTTTAGCCTTTCCCATCTCCGCGGTGCGGAACCGCGTGGAGAAGGCGTAGATGGCGGCCCCGAACACCAGCGACGCCAGCCCCAGCACTCCCAGCACGGGGTCGACCTCGGAGAGTTCGGCGGTCGCCCTGTTGGTCGCTGAATCGAGCAACACGAAGCCTGCGAGCACGAACACGACCGCAAAGAGCGTCGAAAAGACGGTGACGGTCTTGTACAGTCGGAGCGGGACGATGATGTCCTTCCCGTCGTCGGCACGGCGCGGGCGGTCCACCGACGCGTCTGTCCCGTCGGCGTCGCCGTCGCCGGCCATCTACTTCGGTGGCCGGAGCCGGTAGTACCGCCGGTTCAGGTCGAACATGTACCCTTCCCGCATCGACTTCAGCACCGAGTAGGCGATGCAGGCGCCGACGACCGGCAGCAGGAACGCCAGGTCGAACTGCAGATGCGGTTCTATCGGGATCAGGTTCTTGACCGAGTAGGCGGCGATGGTGAACGCGAAGATGACGCCGCTGACGCCGACCGCGGCCCAGAACGGCTGCTCGACCGGGCGGCGGGCTGCCCCCTTGTTCAGGAAGGGGACGATGGCGATGACCCCGACCACGACCAGGTTCGCGAGCACGCCGAAGGTGCGGTCGGCCATCAGCTTCTGCCCGCCCAGCAGGCTCAGGTCGGGGTTCAGCGGCCCGAGCTTCAGCAGGCCGAACGACCAGTAGAGATACCAGTCCGGCAGGATGATCGCGGGCGTCGACCCGGAGTTGGCCGGCGGCTCGATGTGTGGCGGCAGCGTCGCCGACAGCAGGATGATCATCCCCACGAAGAAGCTGGTGATCGCGAGGTTGCGGATCATCTCGTGGGGCCAGGCCGGGAAGCCCAGCACGTCGCGCTCGACGTAGCTGGACTCCTGGCGCAGGTCCTGGTCCTCGCGGCGGGCCCGCTCGAAGTACTCGTAGGTCAGCCGGGAGAGCCCCTGGGAGCGTTGCTTGCGCTCGCTCCAGGCCGGTGTCTCGTCGTCCGGCGGGACGATCCCCGGTCCCGCGCCGTCTGCCTTTGTCTCGCCGCCGTCGGAGCGGACCTCCGACGAGGCCTCGCTCGCGTCACTCGCGGGGCCGCCGTCCGTGGCGACCTCTTCGCCTCCATCCGTGGCGACGTCCTCGGTCGGTTCTTCCGCGTCGGTGGTGGTGTCCTCGGTCATGGTCTTAGTGCGGTTCCGCGATGCCCTGCATCCAGACGATGCCGATGTGGACCGCGATCAGCGCCGTCACGACGAACGGCAACAGGAACACGTGCAACAGGTACATCCGTTGTAGCGTGGCCTGGGTGAGCGTGAAGCCGCCGAACAGCAACTGGGCGACCCACTCGCCGATGAGCGGGATCGACAGCGACATTTCGACGCCGATCTGGCCGGCCCAGAAGGCCAGCTGGTCCCACGGCAGCAGGTAGCCCGTGTACCCGAAGACCATCGTCAGCGAGATGAGCACGATGCCGATGATCCAGTTGAGTTCGCGGGGCTCCTTGTACGCCCCCGTGAAGTAGACCCGCAGCATGTGCAGGAAGACGGCGGCGACCATCACCTGGGCCGACCACCGGTGGAGACTCCGGAGGAAATAGCCCATGTTCAGGTCCGTCATGATGAAGGAGATCTGCTGGTAGGCCACCGAGGGGGTCCCGTCGGCCGCCGCGGCAGCCGGCGCGTAGTAGAACCCGAGCAGGGCTCCGGAGATGGCGGCCACGATGTACGCGATCGTCGAGAACGACCCGAGCGCGTACAGCGGGTACCAGTACCAGAACTTGTTGTCCAGGTTGTACTG
>JAZKSZ010000099.1:0-8184 GCA_036625795.1 Haloarculaceae archaeon | reverse complement strand
GTAGGCGCCCTCGGGGTAGTCGTAGTCCTCGGTCCGGTCGAAGGTGCCGTAGTAGACCATCGGGTCACCGTCGGGGGTCCCGAACTGGCCCTCGGCGGGCGTGTTCCCCTCCATCCACTCCAGGCTCCCCTGCCAGCCGGTGACACCGCCGGGGGCCTGGTTCTGCTGGGCGACCGCCGTCGCCGTCGGAAAGATGAGCAGCATGGGCGCGAGCACGACCAGGATGACGACGCCGACGGCCAGCACCTGGTAGGTCTCGACCGCACCGTCCTCGCCGATGCTCCCGATGTAGCCGGCCGCCTTGCCGATGAGCGCGGCGTTGAGGGCGCCGACCGGGACGGCCAGGTAGTAGGCGAAGCGGCCCTGAGTCAGCGTCGCCGAGAGCATGACGGCCGCCCAGAGCACGACCAGCAGCCCCTCGCCGCCGGGGTCGTCGTCGAGCACCTGCCGGCCCAGCAGGACCCCAGCACCGAGCAGCGCCGTCACGGCCGCGAGCTTGTAGGCCCGGTAGACCGTGTCGAGGCTGCCAGGCCGTGCCTCGACGACCGTCGCCGCCTGGGCGCTCTGTCCGGTGACGAAGCCGACGACCCGGTCGACCTGGGTGACGAAGTAGCCGAAGGTGTCCGGGAGGACGACCGCAACGAGGACGGCCACGGCGGCGACCAGCCCGAACGTGAGCGCGGGGAAGTAGCGGGCCGGCTGGCCGCTCGCGTCCCATCGACGGGCGAGCCAGGCGACGAACACGCAGCCGGCGGCGACCCCGATGGCCAGCCCGGGCTGGAGCAGCGACCGGCCCGTGGCGTCGAGCCCGAGCGTGTTGAGCATCGGAAGCTGGAGGACGCCCGCGGTTGTCAACGCGACCGCGCCGGCGAAGGCGGCGTGTTCGGGGCTCGACCCGCGGACGTACTCGACGCTGAGGTGGACGAGAAAGAAGAGCCCGAGGACGCCGAGCAGGAGCACGCCGGGCGGCCACACCCAGAGGTAGGCGGCGACGGCGACGCCGGCCAGCATCGCCCAGCCCAGTGAGCGCCGCAGGGCGCCGAACTCCCGTGCGCTGACCAGTTCCCAGACGGGTTTCTCCCGGCGGGCGACCGCGAGGGCGACAACGACGCCCACCACGGCGAAGGCCTGGAAGAGTGCCTCGGCGACTTGGTGGTCGGCGGTGCCGGCCATCCCCTGCTGGAGGACGCCACCGGCACCCAGTGCGATGACCGCCGCACTGACGACCCCGCCGGCCCGGCCACCCAGCCGGCGGCCCAGGAGGTAGGCGGGGACCATGACCGCAGCCCCGAAGACCGCGGGGGCAAACAGGACGACCGTCCTGACGAGTTCGTCGCTGGGGCTGCCCAGGCCGACGACCAGGGCGACCGTCGCCATCAGCTGGTCGTACAGCGTGCCGAACTGGGAGTTGGCGGTGCCGTAGGAGAAGTAGGTCCACGGGTCGAAGGGCATCGTCGCGGGGTAGTTGTTGACGGTGTACTGGACGCTGCGGAGGTGGTAGAACGGGTCGTTGCCCGAGAGCAGCGTCCGGCCCTCGACAACGAAGCGACCCCAGAAGCGGGTGCGGTTCCAGAGCGTGAAGCCGGCGAGCACGGCGAGCGCGACGTAGTGGTAGTAGCTCGTGAGCCAGGCCACAACCGCCCCGACCCCCGAGCCGTCCTCGAACTCCTCGCGCCAGTTACTCATTGGGCGCTTAGAGTTACAGCCCGCGCATAAGCCTTATGTCTCGGCAAGCGAGCCGGGCCGAGAGACACCCGGAGACGGATGGAAAACGCCTTTGCCCGGCGCCCGTCCAGACCGGGGTATGCGCGTCTCGGTGGTCGTCTGCGAGCACACCCTCGACCGGTACGACGACCTCCGCGAGGCGGCCGAGAGCGTCCTCCGCCAGACCCACGACGACGTGGAGCTGGTGCTGGTCGCCGACGGGAGTGAAGACGTCTGCGTGCGCCTGCGCGAGGACTACGGAGACCACCCCGACACGGTCGTCCGCTGTAACGACGAGAACGTCGGTCTGCTGGAGAGCCGCAACAACGGCGCCGAGGCCGCGACCGGCGACGTCGTGGCATTCCTCGACGACGACGCGGTCGCCGACGAGGAGTGGGTCGCCGAGCTGGTCGCCGTCTACGAGGCGCACGATCTACCGGCCGTCGGCGGGCGGATGACGCCGGCCTGGGTTGCCGGCAAGCCCGGCTTCCTGCCCGCCGAGTTCTACTGGCTGGTCGGCGTCACCCACCGGGGGTACGGCCCGGACGGCGACCCCGACGAGGCCGGCGAGGTGCGCAACACCTTCGGGTCGAACATCTCCTTCCGGCGGGCGGTCTTTCTGGAGCTCGGTGGGTTCGAGACCGGGATCGGCGGCCGACAGGGGGACGCCAACCTCCAGGGCGGCGAGACCGAACTCTGTGCCCGGATGGAGCGGGCCCACGGCCACGGGGTCTACTACACCCCCGACGCCGAGGTGGCCCACAAGGTGTTCGACTACCGCACCGACCTGGCGTGGCTGGTCGACCGGGCGTTCTGGCAGGGCTACTCCAAGCGCGGGATGGAGGTGCTCGTCCCCGAGTCGGGGTCGACCGACGCCGAGTCGGACTTCCTGGGAACGTTGCTACTGGAGGCGGCGCCCGAACGGCTCCGCGGGCTCGTGGCTGGCCCGTCCGTCGAGAAGGCGCTTCAGTTCGTGATGCTGTGGGTCTTCACGGCAGCCGTTGGGCTGGGCTACCTCTACGGGGTCGTGAACTGGTGGGGGAGCGGTGAGTGAGCCGGCCGGGAGGCGGGGGCTCGGCCGGCGGCGTGACGGCGGGGATTTTAAACGGACGCCGGCGTAGCGAGACGGGATGACGGACGTGCCGGCGGACATGCTGGAACGGCTCGGGTTGACGGAGTACGAGCAGACGGCGCTGGCGGAGCTGCTGACGCTCGGCCGGACGACCGCTCCCAACCTCGCCGAGGCGACGGGGATCCCGAAAGCCCGGATCTACGGCGTGCTCGATTCGCTCGCCGACCGAGGGTACATCGAGGTGGTCCCCGGCCGGCCCAAGGAGTACCAGCCCAAGCCGCCCGAGGCAGTGCTCGACCGGGCCGTCGAGAACCGCCGCCAGGAGTTCGAGCAGTACCGCCAGGGTCTGGACGACATGCGCGAGCAGTTCCTCGCGGAGTTTCGCCCCCGCTACGAGCGGGCCAGCGAGGACGTCCGGCCCGCCGAGGAGCTCTTTCACGTCGTCGACGTCGGCGAGCCCAGCGAAACGGAAACGAGACGGTTGTACCACGAAGCGGCGGAGCGTGTCGACGTCATCACCAAGAGCTTCGCGTACTTGGAGGCCGTCGAGCCCGCCCTGGCGGAGGCAGTCGACCGCGTGGACGTCCGTGCCCTGCTGAACCACCCCGACCTGCTCTCCGCCGAGAACAGAGCCACCCAGGCCGACATCGTGGCACGGCTGCGGGAGTCGTACCCTGAAGTCTCCCTGCGCTTCTCGACCGGGCAACTGCCCTGGCGCGGGACGCTCATCGACCCGAGCATGACCTACGACTCCGGGGAGGCGATCTTCCTCGTCGAAGAGCCCGGTGTCCCCGACCACATGCGTCAGGCTGCGATCACGGGGAACGGCTCCTTCGTCGCGGGGCTGAAGCGGTACATGGACCTCGTCTGGGACCACGAGAGCGTCGGGGAGTATCCGGGGAGAGAATGAGCGACCGTCCCCCCGAAGGACCCGACAGCGAGGAGGTCGAAGAGCTGCTCGAGGAGCTGGAGGACCTGGAGGAGACGGCGGAGACACCGACCGAACGGCGTGTCATCCAGCAGACGATCGACCTGCTCGACAGGCTGCCGGGAGGCCGTGCGTTCGGGGCTGACGACCTCGCCCAGCAGGTCGTCGGCGGGTTCATCCTCTCCGCACCCTTCGTCGTGACCGAGGAGGTCTGGAGCCTCGCGGCGGGGATGAGCACGCTCCAGTGGGGCGTGACGGTGGGGATGGTAGTGCTGATCGGGTACGGGACGCTCTACGGCGCCGACGAGGAGCGGGACCCGGACCGGGAGGGCTCGGTCGCGGGGCTCCCGGTCCGCTTTCTCTCGCTGATGGCCGTCTCCTACCTCTCGGTGGCGACCCTGGCACTCGTTTTTAACGCGCCAGCCACCTTCGGAGCCGGGAGTGAGACGACTGTCAGGGCGGTTTCCATCGGCGCCATCTTCAGCGTCGTCGGGGCGGCGACCGCGGACTCCGTGTTCGGGTAACCCCGGCGGCTCAGACCCGGCCGGCAGTGACGAGGCCCGCGAGCGCCTCCAGAACGGCCCCGCTGTGCTCGCCCCGGGCCGAGGGGGCGAGTTCGAGCTGGACGCCGCCGCCGGCCGCGAGCCAGTTCACCGGGTTCTCGGAATGGACCCCGCCGTAGGGGCCGTCGGATGCTGTTCGGACCGGAACCGGGAGGGCCTCGCCGAGACGGGTCCTGACTGTCCGCTTGGTGGCGGCGTCGGCCCCACCGCCGACGACGACCTCCTCGTCGGCGCGGCCGTGGAGGCTGAGCACGGTGTCGAACTGCCGTCCTTCCACCTCGGCGAGCAGCGGGTGGTCGGCTGGCTGGACCTCCTTGGACGGCGGGTGCCACGCCTCGAAGGCCCCGCCGTCGTCGTAGCCCAGTCTGGCCCAGCAGGTAGCGTCCGGCAGGCGGGTCGCGAGTTCGAGCGCCTGCTCTGCGGTCCCCGGCTCGACGTCCCCGCCGTGGAGCGCGCAGACGAGGGTGTCCTCGTTGGTCCCGTCGTCGTACAGCAGCTCCGTGACGTGTCCGGTCCCGGTCGACGACCAGTGAGTGGTCCTGAGTCTCGAGCGCGCCACAAGCGGACCGCGGGCGCCAGGGAAATAACTCTGATTCCGGCGAGGGGCCGAGCGGACGGGCCCCGCTCGTGTCAGCTCACGCGAAACGTAGCCTGTTTATGGGTCCGTCACGCACACGCCACCAATGAGCGACGAGCAGGAACTCGGCATCACGGAATCGAAAGAGCACGCGACCGGCGAGTGGTACGCCGAGGTCGTCCGGAAGGCCGGCCTCGCCGACTACGCGCCGATGGGCGGGTTCATCGTCACCCGCCCCAGGGGGTACGCCATCTGGGAGCGCATTCAGGACTACCTCGACGGCTGGTTCAAGGACACTGGCGTCCAGAACGCCTACTTCCCGCTTTTCATCCCGGAGAGCTACCTGGAGCGGGAGAAAGACGTCGTCGAGGGCTTCGACCCGGAAGTGGCGTGGGTGACCCACGGCGGCTACGACGAACTCGAGGAGCGGCTGGCGGTGCGGCCGACCAGCGAGTCGATCATCGCCCCCTTCATGGCCCAGTGGGTCCGCTCGCACCGGGACCTCCCGCTGCGCCTGAACCAGTGGTGTTCGGTCGTCCGGTGGGAAGCCACCGAGACCAAGCCGTTCTTCCGGACAAAGGAGTTCCTCTGGCAGGAGGGCCACACCGCCCACGCCACCCAGGAGGAGGCGTGGGACGAGGCGATGACCCGGCTGGACCAGTACGAGCGCGTCTACGAGGAGGTGCTCGCCATTCCGGTCCTCCGGGGGCGAAAACCCGAACACGACAAGTTCCCTGGCGCACACACCACGACGACCGTCGAGGCGCTGATGCCCGACGGCAAGAGCGTCCAGGGAGCGACCTCCCACTACCTGGGGACCTCTTTCGCCGAGGCCTTCGACATTACCTACGCCGACGTCGACGAGACCGAGCGGACTGCCCACACCACCTCCTGGGGGCTGTCCTGGCGGGCGATGGGCGCGCTGGTCATGACCCACTCCGACGACCAGGGGCTGGTGCTCCCGCCCACGCTCGCGCCCACCCAAGTTGTCATCGTTCCCATCTGGCAGGAGGAGAACAAGAGCGAGGTCATCGAGTACGCCGAGGAGACCCAGTCGACGCTGGACGGGGCGGGTCTGCGGGTCGACCTCGACGACCGCGAGAACCGCAATCCTGGCTTCAAGTACAACGAGTGGGAGCTGAAGGGTGTGCCCCTGCGCGTGGAGGTCGGACCTGCCGAGGTCGAGGACGGCGAGGTGACGCTGGTTCACCGGCCAGACGGGGAGCGTGCGACGGTCGACCGGAGTGGGGTCGCTCCAGCGGTCAAGGAACACCTCGACACCGTCTTCGCGAAGCTGTACGCCGACGCCGAGGAGACCCTCGAGGGGGAGATCCGCGAGGCAGAGAGCCGCGAGGAGATCCTCGGGACCATCGGCCAGCACGGCGGCTACGTCAAGGCCGGCTGGTGTGGCGACGAGGACTGCGAGGAGCCGGTCAAGGAAGCCATCGCCGCCGAGATCGTGATGGTCCCCGAGGACCGCGACGCCGAGCCCGTCCACGAGGAGTGTGCCATCTGCGGCGAAGCGGCCGAGGAGACCGCCTACTTCGCCAAGAGCTACTGAGCCCGGCGGAGCGTCGTCCCGGCTGCCGCCGCACGCCCCACCCTTAGCTGTCTCCTGCTGAGTCGTTGTCACTATTATGTTCCTTATATCCAATAATGGTGGTATAAGACACAATAGTTCAACCGACGGCCTTCAGGAGTAGCCTGATAAAGGTGCGTCCCCTGTTTGTCTGCACATGAGAAACAGCCACACACCCACGGGTTCCGCGGGCGCCGCCGGGCTCGCGGACCCGACCGACACGCGCTCGAACTGCGGTGTCGGGGTCGTAATGGACCTCGACGGGGGCCGCAGTCACGAGGTCGTGGCGGACGGCCTCGAACTGGTACGATGCATGGAGCACCGGGGCACGACTGGCGCCGAGGAGTCGACCGGTGACGGGGCCGGGATCCTCTTGCAGACCCCCCACGACTTCTTCGCGGAGGAGGTCGAGGCCGACCTCCCTGCACCTGGCGAGTACGCCGTCGGCTCGCTCTTTCTCCCCCGGGACGAAGACGCCCGCGCCGGGCTCAAGGACATGGTCGCGCAGACACTCGCCGGCGAGGGACTCGAGGTACTGGCCTGGCGGTCGGTTCCGACCGACAATTCGAGCCTCGGACAGACCGCCCTCGACTCCGAGCCCGACGTCCAGCAGGTCTTCGTCACCTCCGCCGACGGCGCGACCGGCGAGGCCCTCGACCGGCAGCTGTACGTCGGTCGACGGGCCGTCGAGAACACCGTCGAGGACCGCGAGCCGCCGGGTCACGGCCGCTTCTACATCGTCTCGCTGGACCGGAAGACGGTCGTCTACAAGGGGCTACTGACCTCCGACCAGGTGCCCGACTACTACCCCGAACTCACCGACGAGCGGATGCGGTCGACCTTCGCGATGGTCCACGCCCGCTTCTCGACGAACACGCTCGGCGCCTGGCACCTCGCTCACCCCTACCGCAACATCATCCACAACGGCGAGTTCAACACCATCCAGGGCAACATCAACTGGATGCGGGCCCGGGAGACCGACATCACCCACCCCGACTTCGGGGAGGACATCGACACCGTCAAGCCGATCATCGACGACCCCGAGCAGTCCGACACCGCCAGCGTCGACAACGCACTCGAACTGCTGATGATGGGCGGGCGGGACCTGCCACACGCCCTCCGGATGCTCATCCCCGAGGCCTGGCGCGGCGAGGCAAACGACGTCCACGGCGACCGCCGGGAGTTCTACGACTACCACGCCTCGCTGGTCGAGCCCTGGGACGGGCCCGCGCTCGTGGCGGCGACCGACGGCGAGCGGATCGGCGCGGTGCTCGACCGCAACGGCCTCCGCCCCTGCCGGTACGACATCCTCGAGGACAACACGCTGGTGATGTCCTCGGAGGCCGGCGCGCTCTCCTACGACGAGAGTGAGATCGAGGAGCGCGGTCGGCTCCAGCCCGGCCAGTGTTTCCTCGCCGACCCCGAGGAGGGCCGGGTCGTGCCCGACGAGGAAGTCTTCGAGGGGCTCACCGACGAGAAGTACGGCGAGTGGGTCGAGGCCGAACAGGTCCGGCCGGGCGACATCTCCACGGGTGACGACAACCAGCCCCAGGGCGAGGTGGACGCGCTGCGTGCCCACCAGGCCACCTACGGCTACACCTACGACGAGGTCGACCACCTCATCGAGCCGATGGCCGAGAAGGGGAAAGACCCTATCGGGTCGATGGGCGACGACACGCCGCTGTCGGTACTCTCGCAGTTCAACCGCCCCCTGTTCACCTACTTCAAGCAGCTGTTCGCGCAGGTGTCGAACCCGCCGCT
>JAZKSZ010000098.1:0-8223 GCA_036625795.1 Haloarculaceae archaeon | reverse complement strand
GTTCAAATCGGGGAGGGCGGACTACGTATCAGCGCACTGCACCGAGCTCAGGGATTCCCGGACCGAGTCGAAGCTGGGGCTCGCGTGCGCGAGTGGGGCAGGCGGAGCGTGCGGCCGCGTCCGTAGGTATATGGGACCTGGGAGTCACGGTAGAGACACCCGTGAGCGAAAGTATCAATCTCCCCGGGTCAGACGGGGAGTCGACATCGGAGGCGACGTACGCCGACCGCATCGACGACCTCGAGGGCAAGACCCTCGCCTACGTCGACTGGGGCAAGCCCAACGGCGAGGAGCTGTACGACTGCTTCGAGCGCCGCTTCACCGAGGAGTTCGGCATCGAGGAGCTGCTGTATTACCGGAAGCCGACGCCGTCGAGCCCGGTGCCGGGCGACCTGCTGGAGGAGATCATGGCAACAGAGCCGGACGGCGTCATCCTCGCGATCGCCGACTGTGGGTCGTGTAACTCCTCGGTCGTCGTCGACGCGAAGACCTTCGAGGAGAAGGGGGTCCCGACCGTCCAGGTCATCACCGACAAGTTCCTCGACCTGAACACCCGGATCGCCGAGAGTTACGGCTACGAGAAGCTCCCGCTGATCACGGTCGACCACCCGACCCGCTACCTCGATAGCGAGGAAGTCGACGCGCTGGCCGAGCGGATCCAGTGGAGCGTCCACACCCAGCTCACCTGCGAGGAGTGTCTGCTCGCTGGCGACGATGGATAACGTCCCCACGGAGCCCGAGGCGCTCTTCGAATACCTCCACGAGAACGAGCTCTCCGACGGGCTGCCCGTCATCCCGCCGACCGACGAGCGCGTCGCGGAGACGCTGGCTCAGGTCGACCGGGCGGGGGAGGAGACGCTCATGCAGATCCCCACGAGTTTCAACGAACTCACCGTCGAATCGCTGGCGAGCTGTGCGGTCATGGCCGGCTGCCGGCCGGAGTACTTCCCGGCCGTGCTCGCGGCCTTCGACGGGCTGGCAGAGTGGCCGAACCTCCGGGCCGTGATGGCCACGACCAGCGGCTTCTGTCCTGCCGTCATCGTCAACGGCCCCGCTCGAAACGACCTCGATGTGAACTGCGGGACGGGGCTGTTCGGCCCCGGTTACCGGGCCAACGCGACCATCGGCCGGGCGGTCAGCCTCGCCTTCATCACGGTCGGCCGGGTCTACCCCGGAACCGGGACGAAGGCGACGCACGCGCACCCGGGACGGTACACCTACTGTTTCGGGGAGTTCGAGGAGGAGAGTCCCTGGGACCCGCTGCACGCCGACATCGCGGACCTGGAGCCGGAGACGAGCGCCGTCACCGTCTACCCCGCGCACTCGCCACACCTGCTCGACGAGGGGATCGGCCCCGACCCCGACGACGAGGACATCCTCGAGGGACTGGCCCACGGCGCCACCGAGTCCGCGATGGGACCGTCCACGATGCCCGGGCCGATGCTGTTCGTCCTGGGGCAGGACCACGCCGGGCGTCTCGGGCAGGACTACGAGAAACAGGAGGTCAAGGAGTACCTGTACGACCACTGCCGGTGGGGTGACGACAACCCGCTGTTGCGCTCGCCCGAGGACGCCCTGGTGATGGTCGCCGGCGGGATCGGCAACTACTCGTCGGTGGTCCACTCGATGACGGCCGCGGGCAACGACGCGGTGACGACACCGATCCCGGAGTGAGGATCCCGCCCGCACCACCCCGCGCGTCGGTCCCCAGCCTGGGGTGACAACTGGCGGTCCGGACGGCCGCCTGAGCGGGATAATATCCGAATCAATACAAATATCTTATTTTACATTATAGATACTATATGTACGTTTACATACATAGGTCTCTGCCACGAATCGAGCAATCCCGGACGTTCCAATCATCGTCGGGACATGTCTCGGCCGGGACACACCCGGTCAGCGGGTCGGCCAGCCGGGTTCCGGGGCCGTCGTCAACATGATTCCGAAACAGAACGAGAAGGGAAACCGCAAGAGGGAGCAGAGAAAAAATGGCGTAAACTATCTGCCCGCTTTTTATCGCTCCCTTCCCACTGGTCAAGCGTGGTCGCGATGGGTGTCCTCGACAGGGCCAAGGAAGTGTCAGGTATCTCGGGCGGGGATGGGGAGCCGCTGCCCTACGTCTGTCTCGCCTGCGAGACGCCGTTCGAGGTCCAGCACCACAGTTGTCCTGTCTGCGGGAGCTTCGACGTCCGCCGGTCGAAGTGGGTCACGGAGTGAGTCGTCCGCGCGGGCACGACCGTACCCACACCGGCACCAGCCGCGGGTACGGAGGCCGGGAGCCCACGATTCAAGTGGACCTGTGGCAAGGGAGAGGTAGTGGCAGTCTCGTTCGACCTCTTCGGCACGCTCGTCACGCAGGAGCGTCCGGCGGAGCCGTGGGACGCCGTCGCGGCGGAGCTTCGGGCGCGCGATGTCCCGGTGCCCGAAGACTGGGAAGCCGCCTACCGGACGTCCCACACGGACCTCGAGCCCGGTCGCGAGCAGTCGCTGGTCACGCACGTCCGGGCCGCGCTCGCGAGCCGCGGGGTCGACGCCGACAGGGATGTCGTCCGCGACGCGCTGCTCGACGCCTTCGACGGGCCGGTCGAGGTCCGGTCGGGCGCCCCGGAAGCACTCGCGGTCGCCCGCGAGCGCGGACCCGTCGGGGTGCTCTCGAACTGTAGTCTCCCGGGCCTCGTCGACCGGACCCTCTTGCGGACCGAACTCGCCCCCGAAACAGTCGTCACCAGCGTCGGCTGTGGCTGGCGCAAGCCACACGACCGGGCCTTCGAGGCGGCGGCCGACGAGCTGGGTGTCGACGTGGAAGACCTGGTCCACGTCGGCGACGACCCCCGGACCGACGGCGGTGGCCGGACCGCCGGCGTGACGGTCGTCCTGACCGACGACGTCCCGCTGTCGGCGTTCCCCGGGTGGCTGGAGGGGCAATGATGGTCCCGCTCGGCGCGCTGGCCGTCGGCGGCGCGCTCGTCCTCGACGGCGTCGTGGGCGAGCCACCGGACCGCCTGCATCCGGTCGCCTGGTTCGGGCGGACGGTCCCGGACCGGGAGTTCCGGCGGCCGGTACTCGCGGGAGGGGTCCTGGCGCTCGTGTGGCCGCTGGTTGCCGCACTGGCCGTCGGCGGGGCGGTTGGGTTCGCGGGACTGGTCGACCCGCTGGCCGCCGCCGCTGCTGGCGCGCTCGCGCTGTTCGTGACGACCAGCCTGCGCCGCCTGCTCGCGACGGTCCGCCGGGTCGCCGCGCTCACCGAATCGGACCCGGAGCGGGCACGGACCGAACTCCGGGCGCTGGCCGGCCGCGACGCCGCCGACCTCTCGCCGGGCGAGGTCCGGAGCGCGGCCCTCGAGAGCCTCGCTGAGAACCTCGCGGACGGGCTGGTCGCGCCGCTGCTGTGGTACGCCGCCTGTACCGTCGCGGTCGGGCTGGCGGGCGGGGGCGCCGTCGCGGCGCTGGCGGTCGGCTGTGGTGCCGCCGCGTGGGTGAAGGGGGTGAACACGCTGGACTCGATGCTCGGCTATCGGGGCCGGCCCGTCGGTCGCGCCCCTGCGCGGCTGGACGACGCGGTCATGTGGGTTCCCGCCCGGGCGAGCGCACTCCTGCTCGCGCTCGCGACCGGCCGGCCGGGCGCACTCGTCCGCGCGCGGTCGTGGCTCCCCGCGGTCCCCTCGCCGAACTCCGGGTGGCCGATGGGGACGCTGGCGGCGGCCCTGAACGTCCGCCTGGAGAAATCCGGGGTCTACACCCTCAACCCCGCCGGGGAGTTTCCTGACGCCGCGGCGACCCGGACGGCGCTGGCCCGGACGGGTGCGGCCGGCCTGCTGGCCTACGGACTCGCGGCGGTGGTAGCGTGGTCCTGAGCGGGCTGCGGGGCGCGGTCGGCTTTCTGACCCGCGTTCCAGTCGGCCACGACGAGCGCGCCTGGCAGGGGCTGGCCGGCCGGCCGGCACTGTTCGTCCCCGTCGGCTACGCCGTCGGCGCGCTCGCGGGGCTGGCGCTCGCTGCCCCGCTCCCGGCGCCGACTGCCGCCCTGCTCTATCCCCTGGTGCTGGTCGTGCTCACCGGCATCAACCACGCCGACGGGCTCGCGGACCTGGGCGACGCCGCCGTCGTCCACGGCGACCCGGCCCGCCGCCGCGAGGTGATGGCCGACACGACGGTCGGGGTCGGCGCGGCCGTCGCCGTCGGGCTCACGGTGTTAGGGCTCGGGCTCGGTGCACTGGCGGCCGCGAGTCTCCCCTGGCGAGTGGCGCTCGGGCTGGCCGTCGCCAGCGAGGTGGGCGCGAAGCTCGGGATGGCCGTCCTCGCGGGGGCTGGCGAGGCCAGCCACGAGGGGCTTGGGTCGGCCTTTACCGACGCGAGCGGCGGAGCGGTCCTGGCCGCGCTGGGACTCGCAGCGCCCGCCGCAGCGGCGACCTGGCCCTCGCCCGCCGCGGCGGCGGCGGTCGCGGCCGGGCCGGTCGTCGCCCTGCTCCTGCTCGCGTGGGCGCGCCGGAACCTCGGCGGCGTCAACGGTGACGTCTTCGGCGCGGCAAACGAGGTCGCCCGCGTCGCGGCGCTGCACGCGGGGGTGGTCGCGTGGACGCTCTCCTGATGTGTGGCGGCCGGGGGACCCGGCTCGACAGGGAGGAGAAACCGCTGGTCGAGGTCGGTGGCGTCCCGATGGTCGAACGGGTCCGCCGGGCGCTCGTGGCCAGCAACGTCGAGCGGGTCTACGCCGTCACTGCCCCCCACGCGCCCGGGACGGCAGCGTTCCTCGACTGTCCGCGGATCGAGGCGCCCGGCGAGGGGTACGTCCCGGACCTCCAGCACGCGCTGGCCGACGACCGGGTCGCGGAGCCCGTGGTGACTGTCGCTGCCGACGTCCCGCTGCTCACTCCCGGGACGGTCGACCGGGCGCTCGACGCGGCCGCGGGGGCGACGACCGTCGCGGTCCCGGTCGGGCGCAAGCGCGCGCTCGGGGTGACCGTCGACACCGCGTTCCGGGCCGGCGGGCGGCTGCTCGCGCCCTCCGGGCTGAACGTCGTCGGCGCGGGAGCGGGGCTCACGGTCGCGACCGACCGGGGACTGGCGGTCAACGTCAACCGCCCCCGCGACCTCCGGCGCGCGCGGTGGCTCGCCGCAAGCGATTAGTCCGCCGGGACGCTTGGTCGGACGATGGACAGCGAGGCCCTAAGACGGGTGGACGCGGGGGTCCACCACGGGAGCCGCGACGACCCACAGGTGGTGGATTTCAGCGCCAACACCAACCCTCGCGTGCCGGAGGGCGTCGCCGGGGTCTACGGGAGCGCGCTCGCCGCCGCCGGTTCCTACCCCGACGACGGCTACCCCGAGTATCGCCGGGCTGCCGCCGACGCCGTCGACTGTGCCCCCGCGGATGTCGTGCCGACACCGGGCGGACTGGCGGCCATCCGGCTGGCAGTGGCGGCTGCGGTCTCCCCGGGCGACACCGCGCTGGTTCCCGAACCCTCCTTCACGGAGTACGCACGCGAAGTCCGCCTCCAGGGCGGCGATCCGGTCTTTCGTGCCCACGACGAGATGCTCGACGCCGACCCAGCGGGCCACGCGCTCGCGGTCGTCTGTACTCCCAACAACCCCACCGGCGAGGCCGCCTCCCCGGAGCGGCTCCGGGCCTTCGCCGAACGCTGTCGTGCAGCGGGGACGGTCCTGCTCGTCGACGAGGCCTTCCTCGGGTTCACCGACTATCCCTCGCTCGCGGGCCGGGAGGGTGTCGTCGTGGCCCGCTCGCTCACCAAACTGTACGGGTTGCCGGGGCTGCGCGCGGGCTACGCGGTCGCGACCGGCGACCTCGGCGACCGGCTGGCGACCGCCCGGCCGACCTGGGCGCTGGGGACGCCCGCAGCGGCAGTCGGCGCCCACTGTATGCGCCAGCGGGCCTTCGTCGCCGCGACCCGCGAGCGCGTCCGGACCGAGCGCGCCCGGATGCGCGAGCGGCTGGCCTCGCGGTTCGACGTTCACCCCTCCGAGGCCCCCTTCCTCCTCCTCGACGTGCCCGACGTGGAGGCCATCCAGCGGGAGGCACAGGCAGCGGACATCGCGGTCCGGGACGCCCGGACGTTCCGCGGGCTGGACAGCCACGTCCGGGTCGCCGTCCGGACGCCAGCGGAGAACGACCGGCTGCTGGAGGCGCTGGATGTTTGAGGCCGAGCGCCGCGGCGGCGTCTGCCAGCTCGCCGGTCCGGGCGCGCGGTGGCTGGTCACGGGTCCGGAGGGGGGCTACCGCCGGGCGGGCGCGGCCTACAACGTCTCGGTCCCGGAGGGATTCGACCGCGAGGACCCTGCGGTCTACGCCGCCGAGCGCCGCCGGGCGGCCGGCTTCGAAGCGCCCGGGCCCGGACTCCTGACCGGCGTCGACATGCGCCACGCTCGCGGGGCGCGGGCCGACGGTGTCTGCGTGGTCGCCACCGCGGGGCTCTCGAACCCCGTTGCGCTGGCTGGCAGCGAGGCCGCCGGCAGAGTGTCGGAGGGTGGAGACGCGCGCGAGTCGGGCGGGGATGCGGGCCCGGGCACGGTCAACCTGCTCGTGGGGACCGGCCGTGCGCTGGCCGACGGGACGCTCGCGACGCTGCTGGCGACCGTCGTGGAGACGAAAGCCGCCACCCTCCAGGCCGCGACCGGGTTCACGGGCACCACGACCGACGCGGTCGCGGTCGGCTGTGACCCCGAGGGCGACGCCGCTCCCTTCGCGGGGAGCGCGACCCCGGTGGGGCGGGCGGCGCGAGCCTGCGTGCGCCGGGCCGTCGAGGCGGCGGTCGAGGCCCGCGGCTCGGTCCCCGACACCGTGGCCGGCGCCGACCACGGCGCGGTGCCGGCTACCGAGCCGAACCTCTTTCGGATCTGACGAAAGTGTCTTTTATCTACCGCAACGTGAGTTGGTATGGCACGCACAGTCGACCCCGAGCCGATCACGCCCGCAGCCCCCGAGGAGTTCGGCCTGGTGCAGGTCTGGTGGGGCACGGGCAAGGGGAAGACGACCGCTGCTTTGGGGATGGGAATGCGGGCGGCCGGCCACGGCTACCGCGTCCACGTCCTCCAGTTCATGAAAGGTGGGACCGGGACGGTGGAGGACACCCGCGGAGAGTACAACGCCATCGCGGCGCTGCCGGGGATGAGTTACGAGAACGCCGGCCACTACGGCTGGCACGGCCGGCTCGATAGCTCCGACGACGAGGCCCACGAGGCCCGCGCCGAGGCGGCACTGACCCGCGCTCGCGACCTCCTCGAGGCCGCGACCCGCGCGGACCTCACCGAGGTCCTCGCGCTGGACGGGCCCCCCGAGGACGGCGTTCACATGCTCGTCCTCGACGAGGTGCTGTACGCCGCCAACCGCGGGCTCATCGCCGAGGAGGAGGTCCAGGGGCTGGTCGACGGCAAGCCCGCGAACCTCGAACTCGTCCTGACGGGCGGCCACGAGCGGCCCGAGTATGCCACGGAAGCCGCGGACCTGGTGACGAACGTCGACAAGGAGGTCCACCCGATGGAGGCCGGCCAGGGCGCACGCAAGGGAACCGAGTACTGACCGGCGGATGGCCGACACGCTGCTCGTCGCCGGCACCGCCAGCCACGTCGGCAAGTCGACGGTAGCGGCGGGACTGTGTCGCCTGCTCGCCGACCGCGGGGTCGACGTCGCACCCTTCAAGGCCCAGAACATGTCCAACAACGCCCGGGTGGTGCCCCGCGGCGGGGACGGCCACGAGTCAGGGGCTGGCGACGGCGAAATCGGCGTCTCCCAGTACGTCCAGGCGCGTGCGGCCCGCGTGGCGCCGACGACCGACCACAACCCCGTCCTCCTGAAGCCCACCGGCGACGGCCGCTCGCAACTGGTCCTCGACGGCGAGGCCGTCGGCCACGTCGAGGCCGGAGCCTACTACGAGGAGTGTTGGGAGCGGGCCCGCGAGGCCGCCCGCGCCGCCCACGCCCGGCTCGCAGCCCGTCACGACGTCGTCGTCGCGGAGGGCGCCGGCTCCATCGCCGAGGTCAACCTCCACCACCGGGACCTGGCGAACGTCGAGACTGCCCGCTTTGCCGACGCCGACATCCTGGTGGTGGCGGACATCGAGCGCGGCGGCGTCTTCGCACACGTCTACGGCACCCTGGAGCTGATGCCCGGGGACCTCCGCGAGCGGGTCGTGGGCGTCCTCATCACGAAGTTCCGCGGGGACCGCTCGCTGCTCGCCGACGGTATCGCGGACCTGGAGGACCGGACCG
>JAZKSZ010000097.1:0-8225 GCA_036625795.1 Haloarculaceae archaeon | reverse complement strand
GATGAGGACATCCGCCTCGTCGCCCCCGCTCGTCCACCACTTGTGGCCGTCGATGACCCACTCGTCGCCCGCTTTCTCGGCGGTGGTCCGGAGCATCTTCGGGTCCGAACCGGCGCCGGGCTGGGGCTCGGTCATCGAAAACGCCGACGTCGCCTCGCCGGCGACCAGCGGCCCCAGCCACTCCTCCTTCTGCGCGTCGGTCCCCAGCATCGCCAGGGTGTGCATGTTCCCCTCGTCGGGCGCGTCCACCCGGAGCGCGGGCGGGCCCAGCAGCGACCGGCCGGCCTGCTCGAAGACCGGCAGGGCGTCCCGGAAATCGACGCCCATCCCCCCGTAGGCCTCGGGCATCTGCGGGCAGTAGACACCGTACTCGCGGGCCCGCTCCCGGAGCTCGGCGAGGGCCGCATCCGAGACCGGCTCGCCACCGGGCTGGTCGCGCTCAAAGGGCAGGACGACCTCCTCCATGAACTCGCGAGTCCGTTCGGCCAGCTCGCGGGCGCGGTCGGAGTGCTCGTAGGCGATCTCCATGGCCAGGAATGTGAACGGACGGGGATAAAACGGGCTGCCGACCCGGCAGGTGCACGCGGCCCCGGCGCTGCCTCCCGTACGCTGCACCTTCCCGGTACAGCTAAGGCCGCAGCGCGGGACCGGCGACACATGGCTGACGGACCCGACGACGACGCCGAAGGGGGAATCGACCGGCTCGTCGACCGGGACGCCCTCCGGTCGTTTCTCGCCGCGAAGCTGGGGGAGGTAGACGCCATCGAGATTCAGCGCCACCAGGTGGGCCACTCCAACGAGACGCTGTTCGTGACGTGGGGTGACCGCGAGCTCGTGCTCCGGCGCCCCCCGCCCGGCGAGACGGCGGAGAGCGCCCACGACGTGTTGCGGGAGGCCCGGTTCATGGACGCCGTCGCCGACGCGGGCGTGGCGGTCCCGTCGGTCGTCGCGACGTGCGACGACCGCTCGGTCGTCGGGAGCGACTTCTTCGTGATGGAGCGGCTCGAGGGCGACGTCATCCGTACCGAGGAGCCCGACCGCTTCGCCGCGCCCGAGCAGCGCCGCCGCGTCGGGACCGAACTCGTGGAGACGCTCGCCGACGTCCACGCGGTGGACTGGCGCGAGGTCGGCCTCGCGGAGTTCGGCCCCGGGGAGAGGTACCTGGAGCGGCAGGTCGACCTCTGGCGGACCCAACTCGAGGAGTGGCTCCTGCCGTCGACTACCGAACACCGCGACCTCCCACACGTCGAGGACGTCGCCGAGTGGCTCGCCGCCAACATCCCCGAGGAGTCCGACGAGACACTCGTCCACGGCGACTTCAAACTCGACAACGTGATGTTCGAGCCGGGGACGCCCCCGGAGGTCGTCGGCGTGTTCGACTGGGAGATGGCGACGGTCGGCGACCCGCTGGCAGACCTGGGGTGGATGCTCCTGTTCTGGCCCGATGCGGGGGACCCCGACCACGACATCCCGGCGGAACTGCTGCCCCCGGTCACCACCCGCGAGGGCTATCTCACCCGGTGCGAGCTCGTCGCCCGGTACGAGGACGCCACCGGCCGGGAGTTCGTCAACGAACGGTTCTACCGGGGGTTGGCCGCCTACAAGATCACGACCGCCTGCGAGGCGATGTACCTCCGGCACGTCTCCGGCGCGGCCGACGACCCCATGTACCCGCTGCTGGAGCGTGGCGTCCCCGCGATGGCGGCGCGCGCCCGCCGGATCGTCGAGGGCGAGGAGCCGCTCTGAGGCCTACCTGTCCAGCGGGCGCCCGGCCGGCCACATCTACTTGTGGCTGAGGCGAGACCCTCCGGCCATGGCCGACGACAGCGGAGCGGACGACGACGCGTACGAGTGGCTCTCGCCGGGCGACGTCGGCGGCGTCGCCGAGCGGTTCCGGCTCGACGGCGACGTGGCGCTGGTCACCGGCGCCTCGAAGGGGATCGGCCGCGCGACGGCGTTCGCGCTGGCCGACGCCGGGGCGGACGTGGCCGTGGCATCCCGCGACCGCGAGGCCTGCCGGGCCGTCGTCGACGAGCTCGAGGGTGCCTTCGACGCCGCCGGCCACGCCCTCGCCGTCGACGTCGCCGACCCCGACGCCGTCGAGGCGATGGTCGAGGAGGCCGCCGCCGAACTCGGCGGGCTCGACATCCTCGTCAACAACGCGGGGGCCTCCTTCGCCGCGCCGACGACGGAGGTCTCCCCGGGCGGGTGGGACCGGATCGTCGAGGTCAATCTCAAGGGGACCTACCTCTGTTCGACCGCCGCCCTCGACCGGCTGGCGGGCGGCGGCCGGGTCGTCAACTTCTCGTCCATCGCCGGCCAGTTCGGCTCGGCAGTAATGAGCCACTACGGCGCGGCGAAAGCGGGGGTCGAGAACCTCACGCGGTCGCTGGCGGGGGAGTGGGCCGACCGGAACGTCCGCGTGAACTGCATCGCGCCCGGCCTCGTACTGACGCCCGGGGCCGCCGGCGTCCTCGGCGTCGGGTCCGACGTCGCACACGACCGCTCGCGGGTCGACCGGACTGTCGGCTCCGCGGCGGAGGTCGCAGACACCGTCCTGTTTCTCGCGAGCCCGGCCTCGAGCTACCTCACCGGCGAAACCATCGTCGTCGAGGGGCCACCGACTCTCTCCGACGAGATGGAGTAGGCGGCCCTGCAGACCGGGCTTTATTTCGGTACGGTATGTCATGGCATTTCATGGTGTCTTTCGACGGGAAGACCGTCGTCGTGACCGGCGGCGGCCGCGGCATCGGGCGCGAGGCCTGCGAACTGTTCGGCGAGCTCGGCGCGAACGTCGTCGTGAACGACATCGGCGGCGACAAGGGCGGCGAAGGCGGGACCGAACGCGTCGCCGACGAGGTCGTGACCGCCATCGAGGAGGCGGGCGGGACCGCGACAGCTGACTACAGCGACGTCGGCACGATGGAAGGTGCCGACGACGTAGTCGAGCGCGCACTCGGGGAGTTCGGCCGGCTCGACGCCGTCTATAACAACGCCGGCATCCTGCGCGAGAGCTCGCTCGTGTCGATGACCGAGACAGAGTGGGACGAGGTCGTCCGCGTCCACCTCAAGGGGATGTTCGCCGTCAGCCAGCGGGCCGGCCAGCACTGGCGGGAGCGACACAAGGCCGGCGTCAACCGCCCGCGGGCCATCGTGAACGCGTCCTCGGACGTGGCCGCGGGGGTCTTCTCCGAGCAGGGGAGTTCCTACGGGCTCGGCAACTACGCCGCGGCGAAAGCCGGGATCCTCGGTTTGACACGGAACGCCGCCGAGGAGTTCGCGGAGTACGGCGTCCGCGTCAACGCCATCTGGCCAGCGGCGGCGACCCGGCTCACCGAGACGCTGCCGCTCGACCTGCCCGACCCCGAGCCGGTCGCCCACGCCGTGGCGTACCTGGCGAGCGAGAGTTGTACGGTCTCCGGACAGACCGTCCGGGTCGCTGGCGACCGGATCGACCTCGTCGACCCGGCGCCCCGGCCCGCGTACACCGCATACGCGGGCGGCGGCCGGTGGACGGTCGACGAACTCGACGACCGCTTCGACGGGTCCGTCGGTGTCCACGTCGAGGACCCGTTCACCAACGGCGGCGGCGAGGGGTGAGCGGCGACGTGGGACCCACGACCTCGACGTTGCCGCGACGGTCGCGGACCGCGTCTGCGTGATGGCCGACGGCAACGTCCTCGGGCGTGGGACGCCCCGTGTGGTTCTGCCACGACGCGCGTCCAGCGGAGGGCGCTTTCCACCCACCGACCGCGGTTCGCGTGGCCCGCGAGTCGGGACAGGACGCGAGCACACGGCCGGTGACGGAGGCCGACCTCGTCGCCCTCCCGGAGGTAGAACTGGCGACGGGACGACTGCGCGGGCGACTTCGGTCGGCGGCAACGGACGCGACTGACCGGCACTCCCCCCAGTCCGCAGCGCCCTCTCGACGAAGCGAGACGACGGGCTTATTTTGGCGAGGGGAGTTCCGGCGGACGTGTCGAGACGCAGCCAGTTCTATCCACTCTATCTGACGCGGTTTGTCGGCAGCCTGGGCTACATCACGCTGTTGACGCTGCTGCCGACCTACATCGAGCAACTGGGCGCGACCGGCGTCACCGCCGGCCTGTTCGTGACGGCGCTGGGGGTCGGGCGCGGGGCCGCACTCGTCCCGCTGGGGTGGGCCGCCGACCGCTTCAGCAAGCGGGCGATCCTGCTGGGCTCGCTGGCGCTCAGCGGGGTCGCCTACGCCTCCTTCACCGTCGTCGAGAGCTCGACGGGGTTCATCCTCGCCCGGACCCTACAAGGACTTGGGATCGTCGGCACGGGAATGGTCAGTCTCGCACTCGTCGGGGACCTGGCGGCCGACGACGAGCGCGCAAACCAGATCGGTAAGTACAATTCCTGGCGGATGGCGGCGGGGATCACCGGGACGCTCGCCGCAGGAGCACTCTTTGACCTCTACGGCTTCCGACCGATCTTCGCCGGGCTTGTGGTCCTCTTTACGCTCGCGCTGGTCGGCGTCTGGCTTCTGGTCGAGGACGACGGCGACCGGACCGGCTTCGCCTTCTTCGATCTGGCGCTCAACGAGCGGATCCTGACGATCACCAGCTTCCGGGCGCAGTACGCTGTCTCGGTGACGCTGGTGCGCAACTGGGTGCCGATCTTCGTCGGCCTGTCGGTCGCCCGCGGGGGGTTGGCGCTCACTGCAACGGCGGTGGGCGCGGTCGTGGCTGCCGAGAAGTTCACCAACATGCTCTGCCAGCCGGTCACCGGCCGGCTCTCGGACCGGTACGGCCGTGGGCTGTTCGTCGGCGCCGGCGGGGCCGCCTACGGTATCCTCGCGCTGGCCTTCCCGCTGGTGCCCGCCGCCGGCACGGCCCTCGACGTCTCGGTGACCGTTCCGGTGCTGGGGACGGTGCCGGGTGCCTTCTTCGTCGCCGTCTTCCTGAACGCGCTGCTGGGCGTCGCGGACGCCGTCCGCGAGCCCGCGAGCATGGCGCTGTTCGCCGACGAGGGGAAAGACAGCGGGATCACCAGCAGCTTCGGGGTCCGCGGGCTGGTCTGGCGGCCCGGGGCGTTGCTCGCGCCGCTGCTGGGCGGCTACCTGATGGATTCGGTGGGGATGGGCTGGGTGTTCGTCGTCGCCGGCGTGACCGCGCTCACGGGCGTGGTCGCCTTCTGGGGGATCATCTCGGTCCGGCACGGGCCGCGGGCGCTGTCGGACTGGTAACTTATCTGTTTTTGCCGACGGGCGAAGCGTGTCGGTTCCTCAGTCGTCACGGATGACCATGACCTTCACCCGGCGGACCCCATCGAAGTCACGGAGCCGGTAGCTCAGCTCCCGGACGCGCTCGACGGCACCGCGGCAGAACAGCGACTCGAGACACCACTCCCCCTGGTGGGTGTGGCTCGTGTTCAGAATGACGTCCTGGTACTCGTGTTGCACGCCGTGGAGTGCCTCGATCACGTCGTGGTGCCGGTAGTCGAAGGCGACGAGCGCGACCACCTCCCCCGCCAGGTTTTCGAGCCGGGAGTGGGACTCGATGTACTCCTGCATCGCCTCGCGCACCGCCCGTGACCGGTTGGCAAGTCCCTCGTCCTGCCAGACCCGGTCGAACTCCGCGACCAGCTCGTCCGGGACGTTGAAACTCGTTCGCATCGCTCCCCCTTCGGCGTACCCACACAAGAGCCTGAGTATGACGCCAGGGCCGGTTCGGTATTAACAACCGTTATCGGCCACCGCCGCGGAGATAGGCCACGACGATGTTCCACGGGGAGGCGTTCGGGCTGTTGCTCGGGGCGGTCGCGCTCGGGGCCGTCCACGGCATCGAGCCGGGTCACGGCTGGCCCGTCGCGGCCTCGTACGCACTCGACCAGTCGAACAAGTGGCTCTACGGGTTCGCCGCGAGCCTCATCCTGGGAGTCGGCCACCTCGTCAGCAGTCTCGCGATGGTCGGCGCGTTCTTCTACGCGAAGGGGTTTTTCAATCTCACGCAGGTCAACGAGCCGGTCACGGTGGTCGGCGACCTCCAGGTCGGCGGGCCGGTCAGTCTCGTCGCCGGCGTGTTGCTCATCCTCCTCGGCATCCGGGAGTACCGGCACGGCCACTCCCACGGGCACGACAACGGTCACGACCACGACCACGACCACAGCCACGGCTACGAAGGTGGCCACGATGGACACGACCACGACGGCCACTCACACGACCACGGGGACAGCCACTCACACGACCACGGGAGCCGTGGAATCGTCGGGCGGCTAAAGGGATTCGTTCCGTTCGTGGGTGGGCACTCCCACGGCAGTCCCGACGAGGCCGCCGACCGCGGCCTGTTCGGGATCGCGTGGTTCGCCTTCCTGCTCGGGTTCGCTCACGAGGAGGAGTTCGAGATCATCGCGCTCTGTGCGGGGTCGAACTACTGTCTCGAACTGATGAGCGCGTACGCACTCACCGTCATCGTCGGCATCGTCGGGTTGACGATGCTGCTGATCGCCGGCTACCACAGGTACGAGCAGCGAGTCGAGCGGTACACGCCGTACCTCCCCGCCTTCTCGGCGGCGGTTCTGGTCATCATGGGGCTGGGGTTCATCACGGGAGTGTTCTGAACCCGCCTTCAGGCCAGCAAGAAAACCCCGGGCGTCTGGACTCGGGGGCACCGGAAGACTCGCTGTGCTCGTCTGCCGAGCCGCCGCTCGCGTTGCTCGCGGCGACCTCGCTGCGGTCTCTGCTCACGGGCGCTCCGCGCCCGTTCGCCTGCGGTCTCTGCTCGCGGGCCTTCGGCCCGCTCGCATGGTCCGAGGGAGCTTCGCTCCCTCGCTACTTGCATCGTCCGCCATCGCCCAGACGCCCACCCCTTTCAGTCCCGCCCGGCCCGGACAGTCGAGCGGGCGGGACTGAAAAGGGCCGCCCGCGTGGCGGCTTCGCCGCCACGGCATGACGAGGTCGGCGGCGCCGACCTCGCGCCCGGCGCCTGAGACGACGCAAGCACCGCACCGAGCGACCCGAGTGAGGAGCGTGGTTCGAAAGACCGCTACGCGGTCTTTCGTCATCCCGGAAATCGCTGATTTCCGGAGACAGCGAGTCGGAATAACCGAGCGGGCGGGGGCTTTCTTGCCGGTCTCAGGAGTGTCACTCCCAGCGCCGCTTAAGTACGACCATTCAAGCGGTCCGAAACGGCAGTCGCGCGCTACGCCTCGGGCACCGGCGGCTCGGCGAAGTCGGCCCGGTCCAGCGGCGGCTCGTAGACCCCCGTTTCGGTAACCAGGTAGTCCACCAGTTCCATCGGCGTCTGGTCGAAGGCGGGGTTGTAGACGGGGACGTCCTCGGGGGCGTTCTGTGTCCCGTAGATCTCCCGCAGTTCCGCCGGGTCGCGCTCTTCGATCTCCACCTCGTCGGCGCTGCGCTCGGTGTCGACGGTGGCGTGGGGCGCGGCCACGACGAAAGGGACGTCGTGGCGGTCGGCGACGACCGCGTGCTTGTAGGTCCCGACCTTGTTGAAGACGACGCCCTGGTCGCCGAAGGTCTCGCCGCCGTCCAGTACCACGCGGTCGGCCCCGACCACGACGGCGTCGACGCGGCCCTCCTGCAGGCTGAGGCCGGCGGCGTTGTCGGGGATGAGCGTCACGTCGACGTCCCGCTCCATCAGCTCGACGGTCGTGATCCGGGAGCCCTGGTTGAGCGGGCGGGTCTCGTTGGCCATCACGTCGACGTCCTTGCCGGCCTCCTGGGCGGAGTAGATGACGCCGAGGGCGGTTCCCCAGTCGACGGTCGCAAGCGCGCCGGCGTTGCAGTGGGTCATCACCGTCTCCCCGTCGGCGAGCAGGCCGGCGCCGTGCTCGCCCAGCCGCTTGTTACGCCGGACGTCCTCGTCGGCCAGCGCCTCCGCCGCCCCGAGCGTGCGCTCACGGGCCTCCTCGACCGAATCGCACTCGTCGAGCACCTCGAGGACGGCGTCGACTTCGCGGGCGAGATTGACCGCGGTCGGCCGGGCGTCAGCAACGCGGGCGGCCTCGGTTCGGACCTCCTCGACGAAGGTCGCGTAGTCGTCGGCGTCGACAGTGCGGGCGGCGAGCGCCACGCCGTAGGCACCCGCGGCCCCGAGCGCTGGCGCGCCGCGTACGCGGAGCACCTCGATACTCCCGACCAGGTCGTCGACGGTTTCGGCGTGATAGGTCGTGTACTCGGCCGGGAGCTCCGTCTGGTCGACCATGACCACGCAGTCCCGGTCCTCGTCCCAGTCGATCGT
>JAZKSZ010000096.1:0-8311 GCA_036625795.1 Haloarculaceae archaeon | reverse complement strand
CCGTGGAGCGAGGGAGCCGGCCTCGTGGTGAAGCGGGGAGCGAAGCGACCCGCGGAACGGGCGGACCGAGCGGGGCCGGGTCGTCCTTGCGGTCCTACTCGAGCGACTCGTACTGGCGGACGCCCTCGACCAGTCGACACTCCGCGCGGCCAGCGTCCTCCAGGTAGCCCAGCGAGCCGAGCGTGTCCAGCAGCGTGGCGGGGTGTTCGGCCGGCCCGGCCCGCTCGTAGCTCACCTCGACCGGGCTGGCTGGCTCGACGGCTTCCAGTGCCTCGGCGGTGTCCTCGACGAGGTCGTCTAAGCTCTCCCGCGTCGAGTCGACTGCACCCTGGATGTCGTCGAAGGCGGGGCCGTGGCCGGGGAAGGCACGGTCGGCCTCCAGGTCGGCGAAGCAGTCCATCGCGTCGTAGAAGGCGTCGATGGCCTCGTAGGCGCCGCGGTCGATGCCCGCGTGGATGGCTGCAGCGCGGAACGGCTCGATCAGGGCGTCACCCGAGAAGAGGGCGGTCCCGCCCAGGTCCGCGAGGAAGGAGGCGTGGGTCTTCTGGTGGCCCGGGGTGTACAGGGGGGTGAAGGTGTGGCCGCCGACGTCGAACGGCTCGCCGAAGTCGAAGGCGACATCCACCTCGTCGGGCGGGAGCAGCCGCCAGTCCCGCTCCAGTGAGTCGACCGCCTGCTCGACGGCGCGGTCGGCCCGGTCACCGTCGAGACCCGCCTCCCGGGCGGTCCGCCGGACGGCCTCCTCCAGGTCGTCGGGGTCCCGGCGGAGCTGTTCGAGGGCGGGGCCGGGGGCGTACAGGCGCGCGCCGGCCTCCAGCAGCGTCGGGACCTGCCCGACGTGGTCGCTGTGGGGGTGGGTGACGACGACGTGCTCGATATCCTCGATGCCGTACCCGTGGGTGTCGAGTTCGTCCGCGAGGGTCTCCTCGGCAGCCTCGCCGGGCGACCCGGCATCGACGAGAACCGGCTCGGGCCCGTCGACCAGCCACGCGACGGCGTGGCCGGGCGGCCAGTCGACTTCGAACTCGATGCGGAAGACGCGGTCGAGCGACGGAGCCACCTCGGTGCCGCTCGCGCACTCGCTACTCATCGGTTCCTACCGAACTCCCGGCGGCCTTAACGCTGCTGATGTGCGCAAAACGGGCGCACGTCCCCGAGGGATGCCGGCTGTCGACCTGGCCGGTCAGGTACCCACTTGCACCAGCGTGACCCCGACGACGATGGCAGCGACGGCGCCGACCAGCCGCGTCGACCGGGGGACCTCTCGTTCGGCGCTGTAGGTGATGACCATGACCAGCAGGGGCGTCGTGTTGAGCAGCGGGACGACCGTGATGACGCTCCCCGACTGGAGGGCGAAGAAGTTGGTGAGCCAGCCGACGAAGTTGAACGCGCCCGCGACCGCGAACGCTCCGAGCACCGACCGGCTCAGCCGGAGGCGACCGCTCCCGACCCCGGCGACCAGCGCCCATCCGGTGAAGAGCACGAGCGCGGGGGTCTGGGTGACCGCGGTGGCGGCGACGGGGTCCGGAAAGCTCGCCAGCCCGAAGTCGATGAGGACGAAGGCGGCGCCGGTCAACAGCGTCGCCGCGGCGGGGTACAGCAGGTCGCGGGTGTCCGCGGCAGCGAGTTTCGCCGTGACGACGTCCTCGACGTCCTCGGTGTCAGTGCTCCCCTGGGTGACCTGCAGGAGGACCACGCCGCCGACGACAAGCGCGACCCCCGCGGCGGCGAACAGCCCGAGCACCTCGTCCAGCAGGGCGACCGCCAGCAGGACCGACACCGCCGGGTAGGCACCGAGTACCGCGGCGGTGACGCTGGAGCCGACGCGGTCGATCCCCTCGTAGTAGAGAAACCGGAAGACGGCGGGATACGCCACGCCGGCGGCGACGAACGGCCAGACCCGCCCGGGGTCGGTCAGCGCGTCGGGCAACCCGCGGGCGGCTGCGAACGCCCAGAAGGCGACCGTGACGACCACCGTGCTGACGAAGACCGCACCCAACACCGGCGACGCCTCGCCCTCGGTCCAGGCCATCCCGTACTCGACGGTGACGGTGTAACAGGCAAAGCCCCCGGCTGCCAGCAACGCGAGCATCCACGGTTCGAGCCCGAAGACGGCCATCCGTCGAACCCACCGAGCCGGCGCATTTGAATCTTGCCACGTACCCGCATGCCACACGCCCGGGCTGTGGCATCCCGCCGGACTGAAGACGCACGCCGCCCCCGATCGGCGTATGCGTCGACCCGTCGGCGACTGGGCGGTCCACGGCGTGGACGTCGGCCCCGAGACGCGGTGTGCCCACTACGACACCGAGCGGGACGTCATCGCCCTGCGGTTTGGCTGCTGTGCGCGGTTCTACCCGTGTCTGTCGTGTCACGACGCCCTGGCCGACCACGCCCGCGAGCCCTGGCCCCGCGAGCGCTTCGACGAACCGGCGGTGCTCTGTGGCGTCTGCGGGCGCACGCTCTCCGCGCGGGCGTACCTCGATGCGGACCACGCCTGCCCGGCCTGCGGGGCGGCGTTCAACCCGGGCTGTGCCGACCACTACGACGAGTACTTCGAGGGACTGTGAGACTCACTCGAAGGTCGCCCGGAGGTCCTCCGCCAGCAGGTCGGCCGCGTCGTGAGCCCGGCCCACCAGGCCGAGCAGGTTGACGAAGCCGTGGTTCATCGCCTCGAAGTTCGCCATCGTCGTGTCGACGCCCGCGTCCTCGAGCCGGTCGGCGTAGGCGAAGCCCTCGTCGCGGAGCGCGTCGAAGCCCGCCGTGACGATGGTGGCGGGCGGCAGCCCGGAGAGGTCCTCCGCGAGCAGCGGCGCGAAGTACTTGTTGCCAGCGTCGACGTCGCTTCCGGCGTACTTCCCGTAGAGCCAGCCCGGGCCGGCGTCGTCGTCGCGGTTCTCCTCGTAGCTGTCGAAGTCGAAGCGGCTGGCGGGGTCGAGCCAGGGGTAGACGAGCACCTGCCGGTCGATGTCGGGGGCGTCGGCGGCGAGGCGGCCGCCACCTTCCTGTCGGTCCCGGGCGAGCAGGGAGACAACCGCCGCGAGATTCCCGCCGGCGCTGTCGCCGGCGACGGCCAGCCGGTCGGGGTCGCCGTGGAGGTCGCCGGCGAACCGGGCGGCCCACTCGACAGCGGCGTAGGCGTCCTCGACCGCCGCCGGGAAGGAGTGTTCGGGGGCCTTCCGGTAGTTCACCGAGAGCACGAGCGTGTCGGCGGCGTCGCTCAGGTAGCGACAGACGTTGTCGTGGGTGTCGGGGCTGCCGTAGACGAAGCCGCCGCCGTGGAAGAAGACGGTGACGGGATGTGGGGCTTCGGCGGCAGGGTGATACGAGCGGACGGAGAGCGGGCCGCCGGGGCCCTCGATCTCGAAGTCGTTGACTTCCTCGACGCCGGGGGTGTCGATCCGGTCGCTCATCCCCTCGGTGTTCCGCTCGAGTTGCTCGCGGGCGGTCTCGGGGGTGACGGCGTGGGACTCGGGGGTCTTGCGGGCCTCGCGGATGGCCTCGATCTCCTGGAGTTCCTCGTCGAGTTCGGCTGCGCGGCGTGTCATACGGTCGTCTCTCCCGCCCACCGGTTAACGCTACTGACTGTAGGGCTGTGCTCAGTCGAGGGAAGGCTGGCGGAAACGGCGGCGCGAACAGCCCCTTTCAGTCCCGCCCAGCCTCGACGAGTGAGCCGGGAGCGCCCCATCGCGCGGTCCATCGCGCGACAGCGAGACCCTCGACCGCAACATCTCGGGTCTTTCCTACTCTACTTAAAGCCGCAAAACGACGGGAGAACGCGAGGTTCAGTCGCCTTCGAGGTCGCTGCGGGCGATCTTCCCGGTGGCGGTCTTGGGAAGTTCGTCGTGGAACTCCACCTCCCGGGGGTACTCGTGTTTCGAGAGGGTCTCGCGGGCGAAGTCCTGGATCTCCTCGGCGAGCCCCTCGTCGGGCTCCTGTGCCGGCGTGATGTGGGCCTTGACGACCTCGCCGCGGGTCTCGTCGGGGACGCCCACCACCGCGACTTCGGCGACGGCGTCGTGTTTCAGCAGCGTCTCCTCGACCTCGTCGGGGCCGATCCGGTAGCCCGCGCTTACGATCACCGAGTCCTTCCGGCCGACGTACCAGAAGTAGCCGTCCTCGTCCTGCCGAGCGAGGTCGTCGGTGTGGAGCCACCGGCCGGTGAACATCTCCGCCGTCGCCTCCGGCCGCCCCCAGTAGCTCCCCCGGTCGTCGCCCTCCCGGCGGATGCAGATCTCGCCGGTCTCGCCCTGCTCGACCGGTTCCTCGTTGTCGTCGAGCAGTTCCACCTCGATACCGGGCAGCGGCCGGCCCATGCTCCCGGGCTTGACCTCCCAGTCCTCGAACGCGAAGTTACAGACCGACATGCCGGCCTCGGTCAGGCCGTAGGAGTCCTGCGGTTCGGTCCCCAGCACCTCGTGACACCAGCCGACACTGTCCTCGTCGAGTGACTCGCCGGCCGCGAGCAGCACCCGGAGGTCGATCCCCTCGGCGTCGACGCCAGCCTGGGCAAGTTGGCGGAGCGCGGTCGGCGGGACCATCGCGTTGTCGACCTCGAGCCGTGCCAGCGTGTCCATCAGCATGCCCCCGTCGAACTCCCCGCGGTAGCAGCCGATGGCGGTCCCGCGGATCCCCGGCATCAGCGACCCCATCACGAGCCCGTAGGACCACGCCGGCGACGCCGCCACGAAGTAGGTGTCGTCGGGGCGCAGGTCGACCACGTACTCGACGTAGGCGTGCAGGTCGGGCACGTCGCCGTGGGTCATCGGGACTCCCTTGGGCTGGCCCGTGGTTCCGGAGGTGTAGCTGAGCGCGAACGGGTCGCCGGGGTGAGTGTCGACCGTCTCGAAGTCGTCGTCGTGGGCCTCGACCGCGCGGTACCCCTCCGCCCGGTCGCCGTCGACCTCGCCGCCGACGGTGACGACGCGGTCGACAACCCCGGGGATAGCGTCGCCGACGCGGTCGTAGTGGTCGGTGGTGGTCACGAACACGGAAGTGCCGGCGTCGTCCAGCCGGTAGCTGGCAGCGTCGGGGCCGAAGACCGGCGCCATCGGGACGTAGACGCGGCCGGCTTTCAGCGTCCCGAAGACGACGGCGTACAGCTCTAACTGCGTCGGGAGCATCGCGACGACGCGGGCGCCCCGCTCGGTGTGTTCGACCAGGTAGTTCGCCACGCGGTTGGCGGCCGCGTTCAGCTCCGCGAAGGAGTAGGTCTCCAGGTCCCCGGTCCCGAAGTCGCGGATCCGCAGCGCGGTCTCCTCGCTGTCGCCGTGTCGGCCCAGCGCCTCCTCGCCGATGTTGACGGCGTCGCGGTCGCCGGCGTTGACCATCTCCTCCCACCCCTCCTCGGAGTCGTAGAGGTCGTACACCGCCTCGTAAATGTCACCGTATGGCATGGTACGCATCTCAGGAGCCACCGACATAAGCGTTTTCAGGGCCGGATGGGTGGTGACTGCGCTGGCGGGATTGCTGGACGCGAAAAGGCTTTGCCCACGGCGGTCACCCCGGGGAACATGGAGTGGCACGCCGCCCCCGTCGGCGACAGCGGCGCGGAGCAGCCGGTGGACGTGCCCGGTCGGCCCGCCGCCTTCGCCGGCGAGGAGTCGGTCCGGTACACCGCCACCGCGGACAGCCCGGCCGACGCCGAAGCCGCCACGCTCGTCCTCGACGGTGTCTACGCCCACGCGGAGGTGGAGGTGACCGGCGACCGCCTCGGCGGCGAGGGTACGGCCGAGCACGACGCCTACTTCGAGCCCGTCCGCGTTCCTCTCCGACCCGAGGGGAGCGTCGAGGTGTCGGTCACCTGCCACGCCCCCCGGGACCGCTTTGGCGGCCTTCACGACACCGACCTCGTCCCCGACGAGCGTGCAGTCCCGGGTATCTGGTGGGACGCCCGTCTCGAGCCCCACCCCCTCCCGGCCATCGCCGACCTCCGTGTCCGCGCCGAACGCACCGGCGACGGCGCACGGCTGCACGTCCGGACAACCGTCGTCACCGGCGGGCCGCTGGAGGAGCGGGTCACCTACTCGCTGCGTCCGGAGGGCGAGCTGTCGACCCGCGGGACGATGGAGCGGGGCAGCGTCGAGGCCGACAGTGCCGGACTGACGACCGTCGAACACACCGTCGAGGTGCGGGACCCGGCGCTGTGGTGGCCCCACCCGCTCGGCGACCAGCACCGGTACACCCTTGCCGCGAAGCTCGGCGACAGCGAGCGCTCTATCACCACGGGCATCTGCGAGGTCGCTCGCGAGGACGGCCACCTGCTGGTCAACGGCGAGCGCCTGCCCGTGCGGGGCGTGAACCTCCTCACCGACGACCCTGCCGACGTCGAGCGCGCGCTCGACGTGAACGCCACGCTCGTCCGCGGCCACGCCCAGGCACTCCCACCCGCCGTCTACGAGGCCTGCGACGAGGCCGGGCTGCTGGTCTGGCAGGACCTCCCGCTGACGGGTCCCGGCGACTTCGACGTCGGGCGCGGCGAGGACCTCGTGGCCCGGCTGGCCGCCCGGTACGGTACCCACCCCAGCCTCGCAGCCGTCGGGGTCCACGACGACCCGGTCGACGCCTTCGCCGACAGCCTCGGGAGCGGCCTGCTGGACCGGCTGCGGCTGCGGTGGCGGGCCTGGCGGACCAGCTACGACCGGACGGCCGCCGTGGCCGTCGCCGACGCCCTCCCGGACGGGCTGGCCGCGGTCCCGGTGGTCGGCGGCCCCGGCGTCGACCACGACGCCGCCGCCTACTACCCCGGCTGGGACTACGGCGAGGCGACCGACGTCGACCGTCTGCTGGAGCGGTACCCCGCCGACCTGCTTGCGGAGTTCGGTGCGGGTGCCCTCGCAAGCGCGGACGACTCGCTGGGGCCGACCCACGACGCCCGCGTCAGCGGCGGCGTCGAGGATTCGCAGGCTTACCAGGCCGACGTGCTCGCAACGGTCGCAGGACGGGCCCGTCGGCGGGGGGCCGGAGTAGTTGCCTTCGCGCTCCGGGATCCCGCCGGTTCGGAGGATGGGGGGTCGAACAGGGCGGGGATGGGCGTCTACGCCGCCGACGGCGAACAAAAGGCCGGCCGCGACGCGCTGGCGACGGCCTTCGAGCCGGTCCAGGCCTTTGTCGACCCCGCGAGCGGGTCGGCAGCCGTCGTCAACGACCGGCCCGAGGTCCTCGCGGCGACGCTCTGCTGGGCGGCCGGCGACGAGACGGGGGAACGCGAGGTGGACGTCGACCCGATGGGCCGGTGGGCCGGGGACCTCGGGATTTCGGGGGGCGCCGAGGACGTCCGGCTGGAACTGGAGGTCGACGGCTGGACCGTCGCGGACGGCTCCGAGCTGTAAGACAGGGACAACAGGGCCGAAAGGGTGAGGGCAGGCTATCCGGCCGGGCAATGGAACGTGCCGTGTGACACTGCCACACTGCCCGTACCGACCGGAATGTTTAACCGATGGAGTACGGTATGAGGACGTACCAGAACGTTCCGGCGTTCCGGTCGCACCGCGCTCAGACCAGCATGACAGGGAACACTTGTTCTCGGCGACGACCCTTCGCGAGTCGACCGACCGCCGAGCGCCGGAGCGGTTATGGAATCGAGGTACAATCATGGCAGATTCGATAGACGAGTCCAGAAACGTAGAACTCACAGACACAGATCTCGAAGAGAACTCGAAAGGCGAACTGATCAAGCTCGCCGGCAAGCTCCGGGACCGACGCAACGAACTCAACCAGATGGCGTCGGAGCGGGCCTCCAAGCGCGACGACCTCAACGCCAAGACCCGCGAGAAAGTCGACGAGGCCCAGGAACACCGCGAGAAACGCGACGAGCTCAACGAGCAGGTCCAGGAGCACAAGGAAAAGCGCAACGAGCTCAACGCGAAAGCGAACGAGCTGTTCGACGAGCTCGACGAGAAGAAAGACGACCTCAAACTCGACGAGGGGCCCTCCGTCGAGAAACTCGAGTCGGAGATCGAGGACCTGGAGTTCAAACAGCAGACCGAGGTGCTCGGCGCCGAAGAGGAGCGCGAGCTCATCGAGAAGATCGAGAACAAACGCGAGAAGCTCCAGGAGAAAAAGGAGAAACTCGAGGACACCGACGACCTCGACTCGCTGAAAGCGGAGGCCGAAGAGGTGCGCGCCGAGGCCTCGAAACACCACCAGAAGGTGACCGAACTCGCGGACGAGGCCCAGGAGCACCACAACCAGATGATCGAGGCCTACCGCGAGGCCGACGAGATCCGCGACGAGGCCGACGAGATGCACGAGAAGTTCGTCGAGGCCCAGGAGGCCGCCGACCGCCACCACGAGGACTTCGTCCGCGTCC
>JAZKSZ010000095.1:0-8334 GCA_036625795.1 Haloarculaceae archaeon | reverse complement strand
AGCGAACAGTACGTTATGTCATCCATCGAACTCACGCCGAGCCAACAGAACATCCTCCAGGAGCTGGTCAACCTCTACCAAGACGACGAGACCGCGGTGAAAGGGGAGGCCATCGCCGACCAGGTCGACCGCAACCCCGGGACGATCCGCAACCAGATGCAGAGCCTGAAGGCCCTCCAGTTGGTCGAGGGAGTACCCGGCCCGAAAGGTGGCTACAAGCCGACCGCGAAGGCCTACGACGCCCTGCAGATCCAGGACCTCGACCACGCCGCGGACGTCCCCCTGTTTCACGACGGTGACCTCGTCGAGGAGGCAAACGTCGAGGAGATCGACCTGACGAGCGTCCACCACCCGGAGGCGTGCCGCGCGGAGGTCAAGCTCCGTGGCTCGGTCGGGAGCTTCCACGAGGGCGACAAGGTGACCGTCGGCCCGACGCCGCTCTCGAAGCTCCAGATCATCGGGACTCTCGAGGGGAAAGACGACACCAACAACGTCCTCATTCTGACGATCGACGACATGCAGGCCCCCGTCGAGGAACCCGCCCACTGAGCCGGGACAGTCGGGGGAGGCGGCGCCGACACCCGCGCGGGGCGGTACCACGCCTCCCGGGCCAGGGATTCCGTAGGCTTTGTATCGCCACATCCCCAGTCGACGGTATGGCAGAGCAGGTCGTCGTGCTCGGTTCGGGGTATGGCGGGGCCGGGGCGGTCAAGAGCCTCCAGTCCGCACTCGACGGTGAAGCCGACGTCACCTGGGTGTCCGACGTTGACCACCACCTCGTCCTCCACGAGTCCCACCGTTGTATCCGCGACCCGAGCATCCAGGAGAAAGTCACCATCCCCATCGAGGAGGTCAAGGCCCCCGCCACCGAGTTCGTCCAGGGGCGGGTCGTCGACCTCGACGTCGACGACCGGACCGTCCACCTCGAGGACGGGACGGAACTCGACTACGACTACGTGCTGGTGGCGATCGGCTCGCGGACGGCGTTTTTCGGGATCGAGGGGCTCGAGGAGTACGCCCACACGCTCAAGTGTCTCGACGACGCGCTGGGGATCCACGAGGACCTCGAACGGGCCGCGGCGGAGGCGACACCCGAGGACCCCGCCCAGGTCGTCGTCGGCGGCGCCGGCCTCTCCGGCATCCAGACCGCCGGCGAAGTCGCCGAGTACCGCGACGAACACGGCGTCGACATCGACGTCCACCTCGTCGAGGGGTTAGACGAGGTCTTCCCCGGCAACGACCCCAGCGTCCAGAACGCCCTGCGCAGGCGCCTGGAAGCCCGGGACGTCACCATCAGGACCGGCGGGTTCATCGGCGAGGTCGACGAGGACACCGTCTACATCGGCGAGGACACCGAACTCCCCTACGACGTGCTGGTCTGGACCGGCGGGATCACCGGGCGGGAGGCCGCGGCGAACTGCGAGGTCGGGAAGGACGAGCGCTCCCACCGGATCCACGCCGAGCAGGACTTCCAGACCGACGACGAACGGGTCTTCGCGCTCGGGGACGCCGCCCTGGTCGACCAGCCCGGCGACCAGGAGGCCCCGCCGACCGCCCAGGCCGCCTGGCAGGCTGCCGAGGTGGCCGGGAAGAACATCGCCCGCGCCATCCGCGGCCAGCCGCTCGCGAAGTGGACCCACAAGGACAAGGGGACGGTCATCTCCGTCGGCGAGTCGGCCATCGCCCACGACGTCTTCATCGTCCCGTTCGTCGACACCTTCGGCGGCTTCCCCGCGAAGTTCCTCAAGAAGGCCATCGCCGCACGCTGGATCCGCGACGTCTCCTCGACCGGCCGGGCACTGTCGGCCTGGTCGGACATGTGACGACTACTTTTTTCGGCTCGGGTGTCCTCGCGCGGCTCCGCCGCGCTGTGGCACCACTCGCGCAAAAAACATAGTGAAAAAAGCCGGACGCTCGGCCTCGGGTTCGCGGCTTCGCCGCTCACCTCATCGAGACGCTCGCTCCGCTCGCGTCTCGCAATGCCTCGCGTCCGGTGTCCTCGTGAGGGGACCGAACGAGGGCTCGTCAGAGTGAGGCTCTGACAGCGAACCGCACGCCTGCGGCGCGCGGATGCTTGCGGCCGCCGCTCAAATGTCGACGCCGAGCCCCGCGTGCCAGGCGTCGGCGCCGGACTCCTCGACGCGCTCGTCCATCTCCGCGAGCAGCGAAACGGCTAGGCTGGCGGTCCGGGCCGCGCGGCGTTCTCCCTCGACGCGGAACTCCCCCGTGGTGCGGTCGGCGTAGACCGTACAGACCGCACCCGCCCGCAGTCCGTAGATGTTCGCGAGCGTCAGGATGGCGCTCGCCTCCATCTCGAAGTTGAGCACGCCGGCCTCGACGAGTTCCTCGATATCGCCCTCGCTGCCCCGGGCCCGGAACCCCTCGAAGCCGTCGCGGCTCTGGCCGGCGTAGAAGGAATCGGTAGAGGCCGTGAGGCCGACGTGGTAGTCGTATCCGAGTCGTTCGGCCGCCGCGGCCAGCGCGGCGACGACCGCGTGGTCGGCCACCGCGGGGTAGTCCCCGCGGACGTACTCCGCGCTGGTCCCCTCCTGGCGGACCGCCCCGCTGGTGATCACGAGGTCGCCGACGTCGGTCTCGGGCTGGATCCCGCCACACGACCCCACCCGGATGAAGGTGTCCGCGCCCACCCGGGCGAGTTCCTCCACGGCGATGGCCGCCGACGGCGAGCCGATCCCCGTCGACGTGACTGAGACCGGCGTCCCGTCGTGGGTGCCGGTCGCGGTCCGGTACTCGCGGTGGTCGGCGACGACCTCCGCCTCGTCCCACTCCTCGGTGACCTTCCCGACGCGCTCGGGGTCACCGGGCAGGAGGACCGCGTCGGCCACGTCCTCCTCCCTGACCGCCAGGTGGTACTGTGCCTCGCTCTCGCCGACCTCGTCGTCCCCGCTGATCTCGGCGGTGTCGCTGTCGCCGCGGCCGCCGGCACCGTCGCCGTTGTCCCCGCTCATGCGTCGAGGTGCTCGCCAGTGATCGTGTCCGGCAGCAACTCGCCCAGGCGGTGCGTGGCGGGGTCGTCGCCGTCACAGACCACGGGGAAGTCCTCGCCACAGAACTCCGTGAGGGTCTGGCGACACATCCCACAGGGGGTGACGCCGTCCCTGGCGGCCGAACTCACGGCGAGCGCCTCGAAGGAGCGGTGGCCGTCGGCGACCGCGCTCCCGACGGCGACCTCCTCGGCGTGGAGACTGTTGGAGTAGTTTGCGTTCTCGACGTTACAGCCCGTGTAGACGGCCCCGTCGGCGGCCCGGAGCGCGGCCCCGACCGCGTACCCCGAGTAGGGGATGTACGCGGCCTCGTAGGCCTCCCGCGCCGCGGCAAGCAACTCCTGCATGACCCGGTCGTGGAGCCGACCGGGCAAATAGCCACCGCCCCGCTCGCCGCCCCGCCGGGGCCGGGCGGCATCCAGCGCCCAACGAATCAAGGGCGTCCGGACCCTACAGCGGGTATGGCGCAGCGGTCCCGGCTGGAGCCGCCGGCGAGCCTCGTCGACTGGGGGATCCTCGTCTCGGTCGCGACCCTGGTCGTCACCGGACTGGTCAGCCTGGTGGCCGGCACCGCGAGCGGCGCGTGGCTGTTCGTCGTCCACTCCGTGGGCGGGCTCGTCCTCGCCGTCCTCGTGGGCTTCAAGCTCCGGCGGGTCCGGCCGCGGGTCACTCGGTCAGGAGCCTGGGACCGGGGGACCCCCGTCTCGATACTGCTCGCGGTGCTGGCGCTTGCCGCACTCGCCACCGGGGTCTACTGGGTCTTCGTCGGCCTGGTGTGGGTCGGGCCCTTCACGCTCCTCACGGTCCACATGGTGCTCGGGCTGCTGGTCGTTCCCGTCATGCTGTGGCACTTCCGGCACCGCTTCCGGTGGCCGCGCCGGGCCGCGGTCGAGCGGGAGGGGCGACGCAGCGCACTCCAGTTCGGCGCCTTGCTCGCGGGGGGGACGGTCCTCTGGCGGCTGCAGCAGGCTGTCGTCGGCGCTGGCCGCCGCTTTACCGGTTCGAAGGAGGCCGGCGGGGCGGGCAACGACTTCCCCGTCACCTCCTGGGTTGCCGACGACCCCGACCCCGTCGACACGGACGACTGGCAACTCTCCGTGGGCGGCGCCGTCGAGTCGCCGGCCGAGTACCGCTACGACCAGCTGCTCGACGCGGCAAGCGAGGCAGAGACCGCCGTCCTCGACTGCACGAGCGGCTGGTACGCCGAGCGGGAGTGGCGCGGGGTCCGCGTGGGCGACCTGCTCGACCGCGCCGGGCCGGCGGCGGAAGGGAAGTGGGTCCGGTTTCGCTCCGTGACCGGCTACAAGTGGTCGGTTCCGATAGAGGAGGCCCGGGAGTGCCTGCTGGCGACCCACGTCGGCGGCGACCCGCTGACCCACGGCCACGGCGCCCCCCTCCGGTTAGTGGCGCCCGGCCGCCGGGGGTTCCAGTGGGTCAAGTGGGTCACGGCCGTCGACGTGACTGAGCGGGAGGACCTCTCGCAGTGGGTCGCCATCTTCCTCAGTGGGCTCTGATCACCCGATTGCGGCCTCGACGCGCTCCCGGACCGTCGCCACGAGGGCGTCGACGTCCTCGCTCTCGGCGTAGACCCTGATGTAGGGTTCGGTCCCGCTGGGTCTGACGAGTGTCCACGAGCCGTCGGGCAGGTCGAGCCGCACGCCGTGGTCGGTGTCGACCGTCGCCTCCGGGAAGGCGTCGGGCAGCGTCCCCTCGAGTTCGGCCATCGCTGCGGCCTTCCGGTCGTCGGGACAGGGGACCGACTCCTTGCGGTAGGGCCGCTCGGTCACCGGCGCCCTGAGCGCCTCCAGCCCCTCCGCGGCGACCAGCCGTGTGAAGACGGCCGCCGAGGCGACCCCGTCGATCCACCCGCCCAGACCGGGATGGATGTGCTTCCAGGGTTCGGCGGCGAAGACGACCTCGGTGTCGACGTCGCCGTCCGCGCGGGCGCTGGCGATGCCCTCGTGGAGCGCCCCCAGGCGGACGCGCTCGACGCGCCCGCCGGCGGCCCGGACGCGCTCGTCGATCCGCCCGGAGGCGTTGGGCGTCGTCACCACGACCGGGTCGGCGGCGTCGCTGGCCCGGGTGTAGTGCTCGGCGAGGACCGCCAGGACGGTGTCCTCGTGGACGACCTCGCCGTCGCCGTCGACGACCACGACCCGGTCGGCGTCGCCGTCGTGCCCGACTCCCAAGTCGGCGCCGTCGGCGACGAAGGCACGCAGGTCCGCGAGGCTCTCGGGGGTCGGCTTGGACTGGCGGGCGGGGAAGTGGCCGTCGACAGTGGCGTTCAACGCCCGCACCTCGGCACCGAGGCTCGTCAGGGTCTGCGGGGTCGCCAGGCTCGCCACGCCGTTTCCACAGTCGACGGCCACTGTCAGCCCGCCGGCGTCGGCACCGTGGCCGGCAGCGTAGTCGGTGACGGTCCGGCGGTACCCCTCGAGGACGTCGACGCGCTCGGCCTCGCCCCACTGGTCCCAGTCGGCGACCGGGGCGTCGACCCGCTCCTCGACGGCCCGCTCGGCCGCGCGGTCGTACTCCTCGCCGTCGACGAACAGCTTCAGGCCGTTGTCCGCCGGCGGGTTGTGCGAGGCGGTGACCATCACACCGCGGCGCCCGCCGGAGGCGGAGGCGAGGGCGGGCGTCGGGAGTGTCCCGGCCCGGCGGACGTCGGCCCCGCCGGCGAGCAAGCCCGAGGTGACGGCGGCGGCCAGCGCCTGGCCGGTCTCGCGGCCGTCGCGGGCGACGACGAACTCGCCGCCCTCGGCGGCGGTCGCGGCCGCCCGCCCGACCCGAACGGCCAGGTCGGGCGTCACCTCGGTGACCGGTCCACGGATCCCCGCCGTCCCGAACAGCTCCATACCCGCCGTTCGGCGGCCGCCGACAAATATGGCCGTGGTCCGTCCGGGCGTTACGTGGGCGTTGGCCGGCATTTATTCCTCTGGAGGGTATCCGTTCGGATGCGATGGACCAGGGCGAGCGGTCGCCGGCAGCCAGCCTGGGGCTGCTGGACGCGACCATGGTCGGCATCGGCGCCATGATCGGCGCCGGTATTTTCGTGCTGACCGGGCTTGCAGCCCGGACTGCCGGCGCGGCCGCCATCCTCGTGTTCGCACTCAACGGCGGCGTCACCGCCTTCACCGCCTTCTCCTACGCGGAGCTGGCAAGTGCCATCCCGAAAAGCGGCGGGGGGTACGCCTACGTCCACGAGGCCTTTCCGGACCCCGTTTCCTTCGTGATGGGGTGGACCCGCTGGTTCACCTACATGGCCGCGGGCGCGCTGTACGCGCTGGGGTTTTCCTCGAACTTCGTGGAGTTCGTCCACCTCTTCTGGACCGGGCTGCCGGCCTCGCCGGTCTGGGAGGCCGGCTACGCGCTGGTCGCGGTCGGCCTGTTCGTCGCGCTGAACGCCCTCTCGACGGAAGCCAGCGGCGGCGCCGAGACGCTGGTGACAGTCATCAAGATCGTCATTCTCGGCGTCTTCGTCGTGTTCGGCATCGGCGCGGTGCGGACCGGCGAGTTCGCCCCGTTCTTCCCGGAGGGCGGCGCCCAGCGAGTGCTACCAGCGATGGGGCTGACGTTCATCGCCTTCCAGGGATACGACCTCATTGCGACGGTCACCGAGGAGGTCGAGAACCCGCGCAAGAACATCCCGCGGGCGATCTTCCTCAGCCTGGGCGTGACCGTCGTCATCTACCTCCTGGTGGTCGGCGTGGCCATCGGCACGCTGGGCCCCGAACGCCTGGGACAGGCCGGCGAGACGGCCGTCGCCCAGGCCGCCGTCGGGTTCATGCCCGATGTCGGGGTCTTCGGGGCGTCGCTGGGCGCGGTGCTGATCGCCTTCGGCGCCGTCTTCTCGACGATCAGTGCGCTCAACGCCGTGGTCATCGGCTCCTCGCGGGTGGCCTTCGCGATGGGTCGGGAGGGGCAACTCCCGGCCCGCCTGGGGAGGATCCACCACGACTACGGGACGCCGTTCGCGGCGGTGCTCGCCTCCGCAGCCGTGATGCTGCTGGCGACGGTGCTGGCCCCGATCCAGCTCGTGGGCAACCTGGCGAGCCTGTTCTCGTTGCTCGGGTTCACCGTGGTCAACCTCGCAGTGATCCGACTGCGACAGGTCCGCCCGAACCTCTCCCGGCCGTTCTCGGTCCCCTTCTACCCGGCCCCGCCGGTGCTGGGGATCGTCCTGAACCTGCTGCTCTCGCTGTACATCCCGGTGCAGACCTGGCTGGTCGCCGTCGCCTGGCTGGTCTTCGGGTCGACGGTCTACCTGGTATCGAACCCCGGGTGGGTCACCGACGTCCTCTCCCGGGCGGACTCCGACTCCGACTCCGACGTGGCTGACCGGGCGGCCCCGGAAGCCGGCGAGGGGGCGCCGGAGGACTGACCAACACAATCCACAACAATGCACACACCGAACACCCACCCATGAGCACGGACCTGCGCGTCGTGGTCGTCGGCGGCCAGCACGTCGGCTACCACGTCGCACGACACCTGGACAACCGGGGCCACGACGTCGTCGTCGTCGAGAAAGACCCCGAGCGCGTCGACTTCCTCAACGACGAGTACGTCGCCACGGTCATCGAGGGCGACGGCGGCCGGCCGAGCGTGCTGAAGCAGGCCGGGCTGAAGCAAAGCGACGTCGTCGCGGCGCTGACCGGCTACGGCGCGATGACCAACATCGGCATCTGTGCGGTCGCCGAGCGGCTCGCTCCCGACATCCGAACTGTCGCGCGCATCGACCACGGCGACAGCGAGGAGTACGGGGGAATGGTCGACGGGCTCGTCTACCCCGAACAGCTCGCGGCCCACGCCGCCACCAACGAGATCATGGAGGTCGCCGGCGGCGGCGTCCGGACCATCGAGGAGGTGACCGCCGACCTGGAGCTGATGGAGGTGACCATCGCCGAGAACGCCCCGGCCGCCGGCAAACGGCTGCAGGAGGTCTCCTTTCCGCGGGGAGCCCTGGTTGTCGCCGACTGCACGGGCAGCCAGCTTCCCGGCCCGGAGATGGAACTCAGGGCTGGCGGCCGGTATATCCTGACAGTCAGAAGCGAGGTGAGCGACGAGGTCGTGAGGCTGCTCCGAGGTTAGAACTCGTCGATGTCGTGGTCGGAGATGTCCACGCCCTCCTCTGTGACTTTCGCGATGAAGATACCGTTGCCGGAGCCGGTGTCCCGTTCGGCGGCCGCGGAGACGCCGGCGGCGGCCACGTCGACGGCCTCTTCGACGCTCATGTCGGGCTCGTAGCGGTCCTCGAGGGTGCCGTAGGCGACGGTCAGCCCGGAGCCGGTGACGGTGTAGTCGTCCTCCATGACGCCGCCGGCGGGGTCGA
>JAZKSZ010000094.1:0-8375 GCA_036625795.1 Haloarculaceae archaeon | reverse complement strand
CGCTGCACGAGTACACGGAGGAACACGCCCCCGACGACCCGGCCGACGCGATGGATGTCTCGGTCTCCGAATCCTACGGCCCCCGGAAGGCCGAGTGTGACCGCGTCTGTTTCGCCGCGGCCGAGGAGGGGGTGAACGCCCTCGTCGTCCGCCCGACCTACGTCTTCGGACCCTACGACTACACCGAACGCTACGACTACTGGGTCGACCGGGTGGCGACCCACGACCGCGTGCTCGTCCCCGGGGACGGCGACGCGCTCGCCCACCAGGCCTACGTCGAGGACGTCGCGAGCGCGCTCCGGGTCGTCGCCGAGGAGGGGACCCCGGGCGAGGCCTACAACGTCGCGACCCGGCGGGAACTCCCGGTCGACGAGCGACTCCGGACCATCGCCGACGCACTCGAGACGGACGTCGAGTTGGTCCACGCGAGCGAGCGCGAACTCGGCGCCCACGACCTCACGACGTTCGACTTCCCGCTCGTCCTCCCGATCCCGGTGCTCGCCGCCACCGAGAAACTGGCCGCGCTGGGCTGGGAGGCGACCGACAACGAAACAGCCATCGCCCGGACCGTCGAGGAACACCTGGAAAGCGACCGGACGGGCCGGGCGAACGGTCCGGACCGGGCCGTCGAGGAACAGGTGATCGAGGCGCTCGAGGACTGACCGCCGGGCGTGCGGTCGGAAGTGGTTCAAACCTATCACCAGTTCGTTATTTCGACAGGACCAAGCGGCCCCGCGACGACCGGTGGGCCATGCCAGGACGCGTCGACGGCGAGACGGCGGTCGTCACCGGTGCAGCACAGGGGATCGGCGAGGCAATCGCGCGCAAACTCGGTGCGGAGGGCGCGGCGGTCGTCATCGCGGACCGCCAGTCCGAGAAGGCCGGGAGAGTCGCGGAGGGTCTGCGCGAGGAGGGTATCCAAGCGGCGGCAGTCGACTGTGACGTGACCGACCGCGCGGACACCGAGCGGATGGCCGAGCGGGCCGCGGAACGCTTCGGCGGCGTGGACATCCTCGTCAACAACGCCGGGGTCGGCTCGGCGGGCTCCTTCGAGGACCTGGAGCCGGAGGCCTGGGACCTGGTGCTCGACGTCAACCTCACCGGCCCGTACAACTGCTCGCGGGCGGTCGTGCCGGGGATGATCGAGCGCGGTCGCGGGCGGATCGTCAACATCTCCTCGATGGCCGGCCGGAACATTTCGTATCACGGGGCGGCCAACTACACGGCCTCGAAGTGGGGGCTGATCGGGCTCACCAAGCACATGGCCTGGGACCTGGGGGAGCACGGGATCACCGTCAACGCGGTCTGTCCCGGCGCGACCGAGACCGAGCTGACGCGGGAGGGAACCACCGAGGCCGAGCGCGCCGAGACGACCGAGAAGATCCCGGTAGGTCGGTGGGCCGACCCCGACGACCAGGCCGAGGCCGTCCTCTATTTCGCGGCCGACTCCGGCGCGTTCACCACCGGCACAGTCCTGGAAGTCGACGGCGGCCAGCAGCTCGCACAGCGCCACGAGGTCTGACACGGGTTCCCCGAACCGAAGCCTACTCCACGGTTCGCGAGCAGGCTCCGGTATGGACATCTTCTTCAGCGCCTCGATCCGCGGCGGCCGTGACGACGCCGCGCTCTACCGGGAGGTCATCGACATGCTGGAAGCGTACGGCACCGTCCTCACGGAGCACGTCGGCGCCGAGGACGTCGAGGCCAAGGAGGCGGCGGTCGGGCTCTCCGACGAGGACATCTACCAGCAGGACGTCGCGTGGCTCCGGCAGGCCGACGTCGTCGTCGCCGAGGTGACCACGCCTAGCCTGGGCGTCGGTTACGAGCTCGGGCGGGCGGTCGCCTGGGGGACGCCGGTGTGCTGTCTCTACCGGCCGGGCGGCGAGCACGACCTCTCTGCGATGGTCCGGGGCAACGACGCCGTGACCGTCGAGGAGTACGCCGAGCCCGACGAACTGGAGCCGGTGCTCGCGGAGTTTTTCGACCGGCAGGCGTAGGCCGCAGGCGGGCCGTCCGTGACGGACGAGTGCGCCCCCCAGTGCGCTCGCATGGTCAACTGTTATATTCCCGCCATTTGTGCGTTGGTAGCATGGACCCAGTCCCGGCCGACACGCTGTTCGAGGAGCCGTACGACGGGAGCGTCGCCAACCTGCTGACACGCACGGTCGACCAGTTCTCCGACCGAGCCGCGGTCGTGCACGACGGGGAGACGCGCACGTACGAGGAGTTCGGCGAACGGGTCCGCCGGATAGCGGGCGGGCTCCACGACATGGGGCTAGAGCCCGACGACCGGGTCGTCGTCCACCTGCCCAACGGCACAGCGTACTGTGAGACCGTCTGGGCTTGTATCCACGCGGGCGTGGTTGCCTCGCCGAGCAACCCGCAGTACCGCCGCCGCGAACTCGAGTACCAGCTCGACCACTCCGATGCGAGGGCGATCATCACGAGCGGCGCAGGCGAGGAGCATGCCGTCCCCGTCGCCGAGGAACTCGGTGTCGAGGTCGTCAGCGCGGACCCCGACAGCGACCATCTCACCCTCGAGGCGCTGGTCGAGCGCGGCGAGCCGACACTCGTCGCCCGGGACGACGAGGACATCATGCTCCAGCCGTACACCTCGGGGACCACCGGGAAGCCCAAGGGTGTCCTGCACACCCACCGGAACTACCGGGTCCAGCTGGCCCACAGCATCGCGAGCTACACCGCCGGCCCGGTCCGCGGCGACTCACTCGTCGTCCTGCCGATGTTCCACCTCACGGGAAACAACCAGATGCTGTCGGGGCTGACGACCGGGCGGACGCTCCGGCTGCTCCGGGCCGACCAGTGGGACCCCGAGCGAGCGCTCGACACCATCGCCGAACACGACGTGCCCGCGTTCGGCGGCGTGGCGGCGATGTTCGTCGACCTCCTGGAGACCTACAAGGCCGAGCCCGACCGGTGGGACCTCTCGACGTTCGTGCGCGCCGGCCAGGGCGGGACGAAACTGCCCGAGCCGGTCCACGAGGAGTTCGAGGAGGTTTTCGAGGTGAGTGTCTCGGAGGGGTACGGCCTCACCGAGACGACGGCTGCGACCCACACCGTCCCCGCATCGACGCTCGGGGACCGGGTCGGGAGCGTCGGCCAGCCGGTCGGCCACGTCCGCTCGAAGCTCGTCGACCCCGAGACCGGCGAGGAAGTCGACGGCACCGGTCGGGAAGGCGAGATCCTCGTCAAGGGGCCACAAGTGATGGAGGGGTACTACAACGACCCCGAGGCCAACCAGGCAGCGTTCACCGACGACGGCTGGTTCCGCACAGGCGACATCGCCGAACGCGACCGGGACAACTACTACTACATCAAGGGCCGGGAGAAGGACATGATCCTCACCGGCGGGTACAACGTCTACCCCGCCGAGGTCGAACAGACACTGTACGACCATCCCGAGGTCCACGAGGCGGCCGTCGTGGGCATTCCCGACGAGCGCAAGGGCGAGACCGTCGCGGCGGCCGTCTCGCCGACCCCGGACAGCGGCCTCGGACCCGACGACGTCCGGGAGTACGTCCTCGAGGAACTCGCGCCGTACAAACACCCGCGCGTGGTAGAGATACGCGACCAGCTCCCCAAGACCGGGAGCGGGAAGATACGGAAGGCCGACCTGCGGGACCAACTCGCCGAGCAACGGGAGTGACGCCGCCCACAGTTTTAACTCCCGAGTTGTCGAGACTCCGGACATGACATCCACAGCGGTCATCGCCGGTCTCGGGCCCGGCTTCTGCGAGGAGTTCGCCTGGAACCTCGCCCGCGAAGGGCACCCCGTCGGGCTGTTCGCCCGCAGCGGGGACTACCTCGAGGGGTTCGCCGCGGAGTTGCGCGAGGCAGGTCACGAGGCACACGCGGTCCCGACGGACCTGACCGACCCCGCAGCGGTCACGGAGGGGGTCGCCGAGGTCCGTGAGGAACTCGGCCCCGTCGAGGTGCTCGCCCACACCGCAAGCGCGGCCACGAGCGCACCCGACGACCAGCTCGACCCCGACCGCGTCGAGGAGATGTGGCGCCTCTACGCCCACGCGGGGCTGCTCTGCTTCCGGGAGGTGGTCGAGGACCTGCAGGCACAAGGGGGAACAGCGCTCTTCTTCGGCGCCAGTCCCAGGGGCGGCGACGTCGCGTTCAAGAGCGGCAAAGACGCCACCCGCGGGCTGGCGCGGGCACTGGCCGACGAGTACGGCGCCCGTGGCGTGCACGTCGCCCACGTCGTCATCGACGGGATCATGCTGAACCCGGACGTGCGCGAGAGCCTGGACGAGGTCGACGAGAGCGAGTACATCGACCCGGCAGCGGCTGCCGAGACGTGTTATCACCTCGTCGACCAGCCCGCCCGCGCCCGGACCTTCGAACTCGACCTGCACGCGACCGAACGGACCGTCACGCACTGACGCTCCCGGAGTGCCGACGGTCCGGGCCAGTTCCCTGTCGGTAGTTATATCCGCCCGGCAGGGCCCACTCCGGCCATGGCAACAGACGGCCCGAACGACCGCGTCTCGCTGGAGGTGACCGACGGCGTCGCACACGTGCGCCTGGAGGACCCCGACAACTACAACGTCTTCTCGCTCCCGCTCGCGGAGGACCTGCTGACCCACCTGCTCGCCGTCGACGACCGCGAGGACGTCTCGGCGGTCGCGCTGACCGCCGAGGGCGACGCCTTCTGTGCGGGGCTGGACATCGACGTGCTCACCGGCGACGACCCCGACGCCCGCGAGCGGCTGCTGGGCTATCTCGACGCCGTCGGGAGCTGGCTGTACACCAGCGAGTACCCCGTGGTCGTCGGTGCCCAGGGTCCCGCCCCCGGCGCGGGCGCCATCCTCGTCTCCAAGGCCGACATCCGGGTGCTCGGCGAGGGCGCCGAACTCTGGTGGCCGGAGATCCAGTTCGGGCTGAAGGCCTACGGCGAGGCCGCGGACCTGGTGGCCGCCGTCGGCGCGCCGAAGGCGACCGAGATCATGCTCATGGGCGAGGACGCGAAGGTCACCGCCGAGGAGGCCCGCCGGCTCGGCCTCGCGAACCGTGTCACGGCCCCTGACGAGGTCGACGGGACGGTCCGCGAGATGGCCGCGACCATCGCCGGCTACGACGAGGGCGGCCTCGTGAGCGAGTATCTCGAGGTCATCCAGCACGCCCGCCGCGAGCGCAACGGGGCGAGTACCGTCCACGCCGAACAGCTCGAGACCGACATCGACCACCCCTGAGCGGCCGGAGAGCGTGGGTCACAGGGCTCGGGACCCGACCCGTTGTTTTTGCCGACGAGGCACCGAACCGTAGTCATGGTGACCATCCGACCTGCCACGCCCGCGGACGCGCCGGGAGTCGCCCGGGTTCACGACGCCGCGCTCCGGACACGGGGGGCAGACCACTACTCGGAGGCGGAACTGGATGCCATGGCTCCGCCGGACCGCGACCCGGAGGCCGTCGACGGGGCGATACTGGCCCGGGAGGAGCGGTATGTCGCCGTCGCCGAAACCGAGGCCGGGAGCGGGAGCGACGCCGGCCAGGTGGTCGGCGTCGGTGGCGTCCACCTCGAAGACGGCCGGCTCCTGGGGATCTTCGTCCACCCCGACCGCGCGGGCGAGGGGATCGGGAGAGCGCTGTTCGGGGACATCGAGGCGCGTGCCAGGACGGCCGGCCTCGACGCGCTCACGATCCACAGCGCCCTCAACGCCGTCGGGTTCTACGAGGCCGTGGGCTTCGAGCGCGTCGAAGACGCGGACGGAACAGCGGCGTCCGGCGCCGGTGGCCCGCTCGGGCCGTACGACACGGAGACGACCGACATCCGGGCACACGTCCTCCGGACGGAGCTGTGAGCGCAGAGTGTGAGTGTGAGTGTGTGAAGGGCCGGAGAGCAGCTCGGCGTCCGGCAAAACGCCCGTAGTCGACGGGTTCCGCCGGGGTCTCGCGGCCGCGCTTGCCAAGGTACTTGAGCGGAGGCCGGCTCTGTAGAGACACACAATGTATTCTCTACCATCGAGCAGGCGGCGAACCGGTCCCGGCACGGCCCGGTCCGGAACCCCGCGGGAGGAACTGTGAACCCGAATCGGGTTGACTCGCTCGTCGACCTCGGCTACGGGCTGCTGATCGCGGTCTCCGTGGGACTCATTCTAGTTGTCGGGAACAGTGTCGGGCTGGCCTTCGGCTTCGGGGTTCTGATCTCGTATGTCGTACACGTCGTCTGGAAGATGGCCCGGTTCGACCCCGACTGGATGACCACCGCAGTCAGGGAGTCCGTCGAGGAGGCAGTCGACGAGAGCGTCGAGGAGACGGTCGGTGATGCCGTCGAGGAGAAAGTCGGCGACACCGTCGAAGAAACCGTCGGCGACACCGTCGAGGAAACCGTCGGCGACACCGTCGAAGAAACCGTCGACAAGAGCGTCAAGGAAGCGGTCGACGAGACGGTCGAAGAGAAAGTCAGCGAGACGCTCGAAGAGACCGTCGAAGAGACCGTCGAGGAGACCCTCGAAGAGCAGATCGACGAGGTGGGCGGCGACGGTACGGGCGACGAGGACGACGGAGACGACACGAGCGGGGGCAGGTGATGGTCGAGCCGCTGCTCGTCGTCGGGGTTCTGGTCGCGATGTTCGTCGCGTACAACATCGGCGGGGCAACCACGGGACCGGCCTTCGGGCCGGCCGTCGGCGCCGACGCGATCTCGAAGACCGTCGCCGCGGCGCTGATGGGGCTGTTTTTCTTCGTCGGGGCGTGGACCGTCGGGCGAAACGTCGTGACGAAGCTCGGGACGGAACTCGTCCTCGACCCCGCCGTGTTCACCCTCGAGTCGTCGATCGCGGTACTCTTTTTCATCGGGGTCGCGTTGCTCGTCGGGAACCTCTTCGGCGTGCCCGCCTCGACGTCGATGACCGCCGTCGGGGCCATCGCGGGGCTCGGGCTCGCCGGCGGCGTGCTTGACCTCGCCGTCATGGGGGAGATCGCCATCTGGTGGGTCGTCTCGCCGATCATCGGCTTCTGGGTGTCGCTGGTCATCGGGCGGTACTTCTACGCCCGGCTCAACCGGATGGTGGCGATCGAGCGCAGCACGGGCCCGCTGCTCGAACTCGACCGGTCCGGCGTCGTGCCGGTCCCGCGGCTTCACCAGACGACCAACCGCCGGGAGCTCGTCGGCACGGTCACCGTCGTCGCGATCGGCTGTCTGATGGCCTTCTCCTCGGGCACCTCCAACATCGCAAACGCCGTCGCGCCGCTGGTGGGAAGCGGCGAGCTGGCGATGAATCCCGCGATCATCCTCGGGGGCGTCGCCGTCGCCATCGGCGCCTTCACGATCGCCCGCCGGACCCTGGAGACGATGGGCAGCGACATCACGGAGCTGCCGCTGACGGCCGCGATCGTCGTCGCCTCCGTGAGTTCCGCACTCGTCATCTTCCTCTCCGCTCTGGGCATCCCCGCGAGCTTCGTCGTGATCGCGACGATGTCGATCGTCGGCCTGGGCTGGGGACGGGCGACGCGGCCGGTGACCGTCCCGGAGGTCGTCGCCGCCGAGAAGTCCACGCCGGTCACCGTCGACGCGCTGGCCGTCGACGAGGAGGGCGAACAGCTCCCGCCCATCGGCGAAGAGGACCCCGAGGAGGTCCCCGGGGCGGCACAGCTGTTCAGCCCCGCCACGACCGCCCGGGTCGTCCTGATGCAGAACGTCGTGCCGGCGATCGCGACCGTCGGCGCCTACCTCACCTTCCGCTTTCTCCCGGTGTTCTGAGCGCGTGGGTCAGTCCGCTCGACGGACCGGCTGCCGCTGGCGAGCCGGTCCTGCGCTGAGCCTGGCAGGTTTACCAGGGCACCGCGCCGGTCACCCGAACCCCTCTGCAACGTACCTGTCCTCGATATCGTCCAGCGGCGTGGACATGTGGAGGACGTGATACATGTACGAGAGGAGCCCCATCACGAGGTGGGAGACGGCGGAGAACAACAGCCCGTGCACCGCCGTGAAGACCACGATCCCGAGGCTCAGCACCGAGAACGCGAGAAAGAAGTTGGTCGCGAAGGCGTGACCGACTGTCCGTAGCATATCAGGCCGCCTCCGCGACGGTGTCCAGCCGGGGTGTCGTCCACTCGGTGATTGCGCAGTCGGCGGGGACCAATTCGGCGACCATCGCATCTCCGGGGTCAGTACGGTCCGCGAGCGCGCCCGTTGTCGCGACGGTACAGGCGGCCGGGAGTTCGGCTCCGGGGAGGGCAGTGTCCATACGTCTACCTCCGCCTGTACGGTATAAAACCCCGGAGCGGTGTTTCACGGCCCGGGAATCCGCGTCGAACCGTGGAGACGACGCGGCGTGCTCGCGCGAGAAGAGCCAAGGCCCGGATTTGAACCGGGGATGATCCGCTCTGCAGGCGGACGCGTT
>JAZKSZ010000093.1:0-8432 GCA_036625795.1 Haloarculaceae archaeon | reverse complement strand
GGTTCGGGGGCCGACGACGAGGCAGCCCCCGAGGCTGGCTCCGGAGCAGAACCCGCCGACGAAGGCGGCAGCGAGGGTTCCGCAGAGGGCGAGACGCTCGAAGGGGAGGACCTGGAGGACGCCGTCGTCGGCCTGATGGGCGACCTCGACGAGGGCGACGGCGTGACCCGCGAGGACCTCGTCACGGCCGCCAGCGACCGGTACGGCGTCGACGCCGGCACCGTCGAGGAGGCCATCCAGGACGCGCTGATGGGTGGGCGGTGTTACGAGCCCGACGACGGCACGCTCAAGCCCATCTGATGGCGTCAGTCGAACCGGTTCCGGGTGCGCCCGCAGCAGTCGTCACGACAGCGGGCGAGCGCCTGCTGGTACTCGCGGACTATCACGCGGGTATCGAGGCGGTGCTGCGGAGTGAGGGGGTCGAACTCGATAGCGACGCGCCCCGGCGCCGCGAGCGGCTGCTCGGGCTCGTCGCCGAGACCGGTCCGGACCGACTCGTCGTGCTCGGCGACCTGACCCACGCCGTCGGCGACCCCTGGGGCGCCGAGCGGGAGGAACTGGCGGCACTGTTCGACGCGCTGGAGGTCCCGACCCTGCTCGTCAAGGGCAACCACGACGGGGAGATAGAACCTGTCGTCGAGGACCTCGCGGTGGACGTGACGGTCACCCCGGCGGCGGGAACCCGGCTCGGCGAGGTCGGCCTCGTGCACGGCCACACCTGGCCCAGTCCGGAGGTACTAGCCGCCGAGACGGTCTGTACGGCCCACGAGCATCCCGTGGTCCGACTCGAGGACGAGGTCGGCGGCGGCCGCCGCGAGCGCGTCTGGCTGCGCGGCGGGCTGAGCCCGAGTCCGTTCCGGCAGTACCACGGCGACGGGACCGACGTGGGCCAGGAACTCGTCGTCTTCCCGGCCTTCAACGACACCTCGGGTGGGACCTGGGTCAACGTCGCCGGCCAGGAGTTCCTGTCGCCGTTTCTCCCCGCGGGGCTGGCTGACGGGCAAGCATACCTGCTCGACGGGACCCGGCTGGGCCGGTACGACCGGGTGTGAGGTCAGACGGTGGACAGCCAGAGCGGCTCTGTTTCCGCAGGATCGAACGGCATCGCCTCGATACGGGCGACTGCGGTCCGCACCTCGCCGCCGCTCATTCCCTGCGGGGCGACGAGAACTGGAACAGGGACCTCCAGTCCGGCGAAGTCTTTCATGTCCGTGGAGAGAACCGCCCACGCTTTCGATTCCGCGAACTCCGTGATCGCGTCGTCTGTCGCCTCCGGTCCGAGTGTGTCAATGTCGCGGCTGTACCTGACGTCGTGCCCGTCGCCCCGGAGTGCGGCGACGTACTCCTCCGGGACGTTCGCGTCGGCCAGGATCTGCATCCTCAGTCGGCTCGCTCGCCCGGCTCGACTTCTTCGTTTCCCTCCTCAAGCAGTTCCCGGGTCGCCCGCTCCCCGTCCTTCCGGGCGAACGTCGCCTCTCGCTCCCGCGCTTCGAGCTCGTCGCGGTTGTCGTAGTAGTAAGTGAGTGCGCGAAACAGGTCGGCCATCGGGATTTCGTACTCGCCTGCGACGACATGTGGGTCCTCCTCCAGGTCTATCACCCGGCGTTTGACGTCCAGAACTGTGATCCGGGTTCCTTCGATGCGTGCGTCCCCCGAACGGACGTCCCCGTCGCGGACGATCGTCGACATGAGAGGAAATAATTCGCGCCCACGTTTAATAGCTCGGGCGCTCCCCTCAGGAATGGTCCTGGAGTGCGACGGGCTTTTTCGCTCCGCTCCCCTACGAGAGGGCGATGAGTGACGGGGAGATGCGCGAGAGCCGCGGGGGCGAGAGCGCCTTCGCCGCGCTCGGCGAGGAGGTGCGTGCGGCCCTCTCCGAGCGGGGCTTCGAGACGCCCACCGAGCCCCAGCGCCGCGCTATCCCCCCGCTGGTCGAGGGCCGGGACACCCTGGTGGTTGCGCCTACTGGAACGGGGAAGACCGAGACCGCGATGCTCCCCGTCTTCGATTCGCTCGCTGGCGAAGAGCGGTTCGGCATCGGCGCCCTGTACATCACGCCGCTGCGCGCGCTCAACCGCGACATGCGCGACCGGCTGGAGTGGTGGGGGGAGACGCTCGGCCTCGAGGTCGATGTCCGCCACGGCGACACGACCGACTACCAGCGCCAACAGCAGGCAAACGACCCGCCGGACGTGCTGGTCACGACCCCCGAGACTCTCCAGGCGATGCTCACCGGCGAGAAGCTCCGGGTCGCGCTGGCGGACGTCGACCACGTCGTCGTCGACGAGGTCCACGAACTCGCCGTCTCGAAGCGTGGCGCCCAGCTGACTATCGGGTTAGAGCGGCTGCGGGAACTCGCGGGGCCGTTCCAGCGGGTCGGCCTGTCGGCGACCGTCGGCGACCCCGCGGAGGTCGGCCGGTTTCTCACCGGCGACCGCGGCTGTGAAATCGCCGAGGTCGACGTCGGCAGCCGGCTGGAGGTCGACGTCCTGGCCCCGGAGGTGACGGATGCCGACGAGACACTGGCCAGCGAGCTGATGACCGACGCCGAGGTGGCGAGTCACGTCCGGGCCATCGACGAGCTCGTGACCGACCACGAAGCGACCCTCATATTCGTCAACACCCGCCAGACGGCGGAGGCGCTCGGCTCCCGGCTCAAGGAGTACGGCACCGACGTTGGCATCCACCACGGGTCGCTGGCGCGCGAGACCCGCGTCGACGTGGAGTCACGATTCAAAGCGGGCGAACTCTCGGCGCTTTTGTGTACCTCCTCGATGGAACTCGGGATCGACGTGGGCCACGTCGACCACGTGATCCAGTACAACAGCCCCCGGCAGGTGACCCGCCTGCTCCAGCGGGTCGGGCGGGCGGGCCACCGCCGGGACCTGGTCTCCTCGGGGACGGTCGTGACCAGCCACCCCGACGACGTGCTGGAGGCGATGGCCATCGCCCGCCAGGCTCGTAGCGGTGAGGTCGAGCCCGCGGCCATCCACGACGGCTCGCTGGATACCGTGGCCAACCAAACCGTCGGGCTGGTGATGGACTTCGGTGAGGTGTCGGCGATGCGGGCCTACGAGGTGATCGCGCGTGCCTACCCCTTTCGGGACCTGGGAACAGCCGAATTCCGGGAGGTCGTTCGCGAACTCGCTGGCAACCGCGTCGTCTGGCTCGAGGAGGACGACGACAGCATCCAGAAGCGCAGCGGCACCTGGCAGTACTTCTACCAGAACCTCTCGATGATCCCCGACGAGACGACCTACGACGTCGAGGACGTCGCCAGCGGCTCGCGGGTCGGGACGCTCGACGAGCGCTTTGTGGTCAACTTCGCGGCCCCCGGGGAGGTGTTCATCCAGCGCGGGGAGATGTGGCGGATCACCGAGATCGACGAGGAGGAGGAGACCGTGACAGTCTCGCCCATCGAGGACCCCGCCGGGGAGGTACCCTCCTGGACCGGCCAGGAGATCCCCGTTCCCCAGTCGGTCGCCCGCGAAGTCGGCGAGATCCGTCGGGTCGCCGGTGCACAACTGGAGGGCTCAGCGGACGATACGGGGACCGGAGCCGGCGTGGATGCTGTCGCCCGTGACCTGCAGCGCCGCTACGCCGTCGGGGAGGAGACCATCGCGACCGGGCTCTCCCAGCTCGCCGACCACGCTCCCGCCCACCCGGTCCCGACTGACAGCCGGGTCGTCGTCGAGCACACCGGGCGAGCGATCGTGGTCAACGCCTGCTTCGGCCACACGGTCAACGAAACTCTCGGCCGCGTCCTCTCGGCGTTGCTGGGCCAGCGAACCGGCACCAGCGTCGCCATGGAGGTCGACCCCTATCGTATCGAGCTTGAGGTCCCGAGCGGTGTCTCGGCGACGGACGTGGTCGAACTGCTGGAGACGACCGACCCCGACCACGTCCACGGGGTCGTCGACCTGGCGCTGAAACACGCGGACTCGCTGAAATTCAAGCTCGCCCAAGTGGCCGCGAAGTTCGGCGCGCTGAAGCGGTGGCGCTCCTCGGGCCGCCCCTTCGGGAAAGAGCGGCTGCTGGAGGCGCTGGAGGACACCCCCGTCTACGACGAGGCCGTCCGGGAGATCCGTCACGAGGAACTGGACGTCGAGGGGGCCGCCGACGTGCTCAGGCGGGTCCAGTCCGGCGCGCTGGTCGTCGAGGTGGTCGGCGAACACACCCCCATCGGCACCGGTGGGCGCTCCTCGGGCCGCGAACTGCTGACCCCCGAGAACGCCGATGCGAGCGTCATCGACACCGTCAGGGAGCGCATCCGGAACGACCGCGTGATCCTCTTCTGTCTGCACTGCCAGGAGTGGGAGCACACCCGGAAGGTCGGCCGGGTCCGCGACCAGCCGGAGTGCCCGGAGTGTGGGTCGACACAGATCGCCGCGCTCAACCCCTGGGACGAGGAAACCGTCGCGGCAGTCAGGGCCGACGAGAAAGACGAGGAACAGGAGAAGGCCACCGAACGCGCTTACCGGGCGGCCAGCCTCGTCCAGAGCCACGGCAAGCGAGCGGTGATTGCGCTCGCCGCACGGGGCGTCGGTCCGCACAACGCCGCCCGGATCATCAACCGCCTCCGGGAGGACGAGGAGCAGTTCTACCGCGACATCCTCGAGCGCGAGCGGGAGTACGCCCGCACGCGGTCGTTCTGGTGACCAGCGCTGGGATGATCGTTCTGGTGACCAGCACCGGGATGACGGGACCCGACGCCGTCCAGTCCCGCACCCGGTACCCACAACACCTCCGGGGTGGTGGTCGACGGGCTTATCCGTTCATCTGTGGTTTTCGTCCACGATGGCAACCGGAACACAGCCGGCAGGCGGACGCAACGGCCTGCCACTCGTCCGGGGAGCAGCCGGGGGCGCGGTCGCCTTCCTGCTTGGCTACCTAGTCACGTTCCTGGTCCAGTCCGGCGACCTGCCCGAGGGGCTCGGCTTTCTTGCGGACGCGCTGTCCGCACTGGGCGTCTCCCCACCGGCCGGCTGGCAGGTCGTCGGCTGGTACTTCCTCGGTGCACACAATGTCGGCCTCGACGTCTCGACGTCGGTGGCCGGCCAGTCGAGCTCAGGGACCGTCCTGAACGACCTCGGTATCCTGCAGACGGTCGTCCCCGTCATCCTGCTCGTGTTCGCGGGGTTTCTCGTCGCCAGGGCCGCCGGCGTCCCGGATGCGACCGAGGGCGCGAAGGCCGGACTGACTGTTGTGCCGGGCTATCTCGTGCTCGCTATCGTGCTGGCGCTGTCCTCCTCGTGGTCGTTCAGCGAGCGCGCCGCCGGGGTGTCGGCGAGCGTCGCGCCGGAGCTTCTGCCTGCCGTCCTGCTCGCGGGGGTACTCTACCCGGTCGTCTTCGGCGCACTCGGCGGGGCTGCTGCCGGCGGGGCCGACGTCTGAGCCGACTCCCATCACCCGCCCGCGGGGCTGCCCTGGGGGCGGGCGCCTTCGCCGCCGGCTACGCCGTCGCCTACCTCGCCAAGTCCGGGGAGGTGGCAGCCCGGATCCGGGCCTTCTCTTTCCTGGGTAACCTGCCCTCCGTCGGCGAGGGGGTCGGCTGGGTCTACTTCGCCATGCACGGCGTCCCGCTCGTAGGTGCGGGCACTGTCTCCGACGCCCCCGTCTCCCAGTCCGTCACCGCCAGCCAGCTCCGGGACGCGTGGTTGTTGCTCGTGCCGGTCGCGCTGCTCGTCGTCGGGGGATTCCTGCTCGCCCGGGCCGGGAGTGACACTGCTGAGGGGAGCGCGCGGGCTGCCCTCGATGGGGCCACGCTCGTCCTCGGCTACCTCCCGGTCGCGGTCGTTACGCTCCTCGTCTCGCGGTGGGAGGGGGCCGGCGAGGCGCTGGGACAGGCCTACGACGTGGTCGTCGGTCCCGACCTCATGGTGGGCGTGGGCGTCGCCGGGTTGGGGTACCCGCTCGTCTGGGGTGCGGCCGGCGGGCTGCTCGCGTCGGCCCTGGAGCGTCGTCGCTCCCGCTACGAGGAGAGCTGCGGGAGTCACGGCCAGGAATAGCACCCGCTCGGCTCCGGAGAGGGGATATACCTAAGACGGTCGCGCCGGTGGCTCAAGGCGATGCGACTGGACGAGTACTGGGGCGTCGGGCCGAAGACCCGCGAGTTGCTCGCGGAGAGCCTGGGGGTGGAGGCGGCCATCGACGCCATCGAGCGCGGCGACGTGCGGGCGCTGACCGACGCCGGACTCCCGCGCGGGCGGGCGACGCGGGTCCTCCGGCACGCCCACGGCGGCGCGGCGATGGACCTGCTCGCTACGCCGGACGCCCGGGACGTGTACAAGCGTATCCTCGACATCGCCGGCGAGTACGCCGTCACGGTCGACGCTCGCGACCGGATCCGGATTCTCACGCCGCTTGCCGACCGCGAGGCCATGGAGGCCCGGCTGGATGACGTACTCACCGCCCGGGACACCTGGGCCGACCTGCCGGAGGCCGACCGCGAGGCGGTGCTCGCGGCCTTCGAGGACTACGATAGCGGCGGCGGCCGGCGTGCTGCCGTCGAGGCGGCACTCTCGCTCAAGGCGACGGGCGTCGACTCCGGGGTATTCGCCCCGCTGGCGGACCTGGACGCGGGGACGCTGGAGGAGGCGGCCGCGGCGCTCGCCGGGCTGGGTGCGTCGGGCGTCGGCGAGGGTGCAGACGACCGGCTCGACGCGCTCCGCGAACAGCTGGGGGCGGTCGAAGACATGGCCGCCACGCCCGGACAGGTGGTCGAACGGGTCGGTGAGGGGGCCCGAGGGACCGACGAACTCCGTGACGCCTTCGCACGCGAGGTGACCGACGAGACCGGCGCCGACGCTGCCCGCGTCCGCGAGGCGATGGCGGCCGACGCCGCCGACGCCCGGGCGTTCGTCGGCGAGACGCTCCGCGGCCTGGCCGACGACCTCCGGGCTGCCGTCGAAGACCGGGAACGCGAGGTGCGCGAGGACCTGGAGGGCACGCTCGGGGAGGCCGAGGAGTCCGTCGAGCGGGCCGTCTCTGCGGTCGACGACATCGCCTTCGACGTCTCGCTTGCCCGCTTCGCGCTGGCCTTCGAGCTGACCCGGCCGGCGCTGGTCGAGCGCGACGTTACCGGAGTCGTCGACGCCAGAAACCTGTTTCTGGCCGACGCCGGCGAGGAGCTCCAGCCGGTCACCTACGCCGTCGGCGACCACGACCTGGCAGTCCCGCGGGCGACCGTCCCCCCCAGCCACCGCGTGGCTGTCCTCACCGGCGCGAACAGCGGCGGGAAGACCACACTGCTGGAGACGCTGTGTCAGGTCCAGTTGCTCGCACAGATGGGGCTGCCGGTGCCCGCGAACGCGGCCGAGGTCGGTCCCGTCGATGCCGTCGTCTTCCACCGCCGGCACGCCAGCTTCAACGCCGGGGTGCTGGAGTCGACGCTGCGGTCGGTGGTGCCGCCGCTGAGCGAGGGTGGCCGGACGCTGATGCTCGTCGACGAGTTCGAGGCGATCACCGAACCCGGCAGCGCCGCCGACCTGCTACACGGGCTGGTGACGCTGACTGTCGACAGCGACGCACTGGGGGTGTTCGTCACTCACCTCGCCGACGACCTCGAACCCCTGCCCGAGGAGGCACGGGTCGACGGCATCTTCGCGGAGGGGCTGACGCCGAGCCTGGACCTCGACGTCGACTACCAGCCACGCTTCGAGACGGTCGGCCGGTCGACCCCGGAGTTCATCGTCTCCCGGCTCGTCGCGGACGCGACCGACCGCGCCGAGCGGGCCTCCTACGAGACGCTGGCGGAGGCGGTCGGCGAGAGCGCGGTCCAGCGGACCCTGGCCGACGCCCGCTGGCGGTCCTGAGCGGCGAGGACTGCCGGGCGTGTGTGGACGCAACGCTGCGTTTTCAGCCACCGGGAGCTCCCGGAGGATTCAGGTGGCCGCGCCCCGAATCGTCTTGTATGCTTCCTGCACCACTCCGGAAGGCCGGGTACGCGTTCGTCGCCGTCTACGGACTGTTCGCGGCCCTTGCGCCGCGGCTCGCGAGTTCGCTCGGCGTTCGCATGGGACTGCTCGGGTTCGACAACACCGCCGAACTCGAGGCCGAGGACTGGTACGTCCGGGCGGTCCGGTCGGCCGGCGTCGGCATGCTCGCCGCCGGCGGGGTCGGCCTCCTGCTGGAGGACCGCGCCGCGGAGGACGGCGACGAGCCCGAGGTCGACGCGACGACGGACGACGAGCAAGGGGCGGACCCGGACGACGACAATCCGGTCGAGGTCGACATCGACGCCTGACGCCCTTGCCGCTTCTCAGGACTCGACCAGTTCCCCGAGCAGCTTGCCCTGGGCCGCCGTCAGGTGCTCGGTGAACGTCGAGGGCTGGATGTCCAGCGCCGTCGCCACCTCGGTCGCGTTCGACTCGCGCGGGTACTCGAAGTAGCCCATCTCGTAGGCCGTCTCGACGACCTCGCGCTGGCGGTCG
>JAZKSZ010000092.1:0-8518 GCA_036625795.1 Haloarculaceae archaeon | reverse complement strand
GTCCCAGCGGTGGGGCTGGTAGAGGTCGATGGTGTCCATCCCCAGCCGCTCGCGGGAGTTGTCCAGTTCCTGCTCGATGGCCTTCCGGGAGAGCCCGCCGGAGTTGCGGTTGTCCTCGTCCATCCGGAAAAAGCCCTTGGTGGCGACGACCATCCGGTCGCGGTCGTACTCCGCGAGGGCGTTGCCGAGCACGCGCTCGGACTCGCCGACCGAGTACATGTTGGCGGTGTCGAAGAAGTTGATCCCGAGGTCGATGGCGCGCTCGATGATCGGCTGGCTCTCCTCTTCGTCGAGTACCCACTCGCGCCACTCCGGGGAGCCGAAGCTCATACAGCCCAGACAGATCCGGCTGACCTCCATGCCGGTGTCGCCGAGGGTCGTGTACTCCATGGCCGCCACGTCGGGGGCGGGGCTCAAAAGTGGCGGTGGTCCGCGCGGGAGGGGGCTGCCGGCGGACCGTGGTCAGCCCAGCGACTCGACGTCGACCCGGCCGGCGGAGGCCCGGAGCGCAACGGCCCCGGCGACCGCGAGGGCGACGAAGCCGGCCACGTGGGCGAACGTGCCGGGCGTGGCGCTCCCGACGGCGAGCCGAGCGACGGTCGCAGCGGGGTGTTCGGGGAGCAGTGCCGCGGCCCCGAAGACGAGCAGGGCGAACACCGAGTACAGCAACTGGGCCTTGCGACGGTCCCGGGTCACCAGCCCCAGGCCCAGCCCGAGGGTCACGAGGACGGTCGCGACGGCAGTCACCATCGCCAGCAGGGCAAGCGGGCTCCCGACGGTGATCCCGTTGATTCCGAGCAGGAGCAGCCAGGCCCCGGCCTGGACCGGCGCGAGCAGTACCATCGCGGCCGCCTTCGCGTCGACGATGTCGGTCAGCGAGACGGGCGCGACCCGGAGCAACTCGAGGGTCCCCCGCTCGAACTCCTCGGTGAGGGTGTCGACGGCCACCGAACCGCTGATGAACGGCGGCAGGAAGAGCAGGAGAGGCACGAGGACAGTGTAGGTGAAGCCGAAGTAGGGGCTGGCATCGGCTTCCTGGGGGAGCTCGAGCGGCCGGAACTGGAGGTATTCGACCCGGTCGGCGCGCTCGTCGCGTTCGAGCTGGGTCAGCACCGACCGGAGCTGGACGACCACGAGCGTCGTCCGGACGTTGCCGTCGGGGACGGTGGCCGTGACCGCGACCCTGCCGCCATCCCCGGTGTCGGTGTACTCCCCGACGAGGACGGCGTCGAGCCGGCCACTCTGGAACTGGGACCGCGCGGTGCCGGGGTCGGTGTACGCCGAGGTCGTGACCCCGCCGACCTCGCTGGCGGCGGCGACGAGCTCCTCCCGGGCCTCGCCGCTGACCCCGACGTCGACCCCGCCGCCCTGGACGGAGCCGGGGTCGTACAGCGAAGTGAGGCCGACGACCAGAAACGAGGAGAACGCGGCGATGAAGAGCTGGATCAGCAGGGCGAGCACGATGGTCTTCTCGCTGCGCAGCGAGGCGAGGTCCCGCCTCGCGATGGTCGCACGCGGCGAGGAGAGCAGGTCAGACACGGCCGACCACCGCCCCGACGATGGCGAGGTTGTAGGCGAGGTGGACTGCGATGGCGGCCCCGAGCGTGGCGACGTACGCCCGGCGGCTCCGGCTGGCGCCGGCCGCGGAGATGGCCGCCGTGACGACGTGCAAGGCCAGCGGGAGCGCGAGCGAGGCGACGAGCAACACGACGGGGTCGGCGCCCTGGATCAGGCCGGTCCCCAGCGCTGCCTCGCCGGTCGGGACCGCGTCGAGGCCCACCGCCTGCGCGATGGCCGTCAGTTTCTCGGCCAGGAAGAAGCCGACGCCGCTGATGGCGCCGAGGACGATGCCCGACCGCAGGCCCCGCTCGAAGCGGCCGTGCTCGAAACTGGCGTAGACGTGGAGGCTCTTTGCGACCTCTTCGATGACCGCGACGGCCACGAGCACGAGCGGGATGGACAGCTCCCCGAGCGCGAACAGGAAGGCGACCGCGAGCAGTTCGAGCACGAAGACAAAGGGGATGAGCAGGGCGGTGACTGCGCCGACGTGCCAGCGCTTCCTGATGGGGCCGGCCAGCGCGTCCAGCACTTTCAGCGGGACCGACCGCTGTGCGAACATGTCTTCCTCGCGGTAGAGGCCGGCCCCGAGCCCGAACAGGACGGCGGCGGTCAGCAGGGGCGGCAGCGTCGAGAAGGCGAACTCGAGCAGGGAGACCGCCTGGCCCTGGAGGTTCCGGACCACGATGGTCAGCGGGGAGATGAGGGCGACCGGGCCGGCGTTGGTGAAGATGGCGGGGACGAAGGCGTAGCTGGTCAGCGTGACCGTGATCGTGACGGTGAGGAAGGTGAGCTCCTTGAACGAGCGGGCGAACATCGCCCCGAGGAAGGTCGCCGCGAGAAAGAGCAGGACCAGCGGCGCGACGGCGAGCACGGAGACGAGCCCGCCGAGCGAGCCGGTCGCGAGGTACGTGAGGCCGACCGCGATGGCCGCCTCCAGCGCCATCGCCCCCAGGAAGTACGGCAGCGTCTTGCCGGCGACGATGTCGAGCCGGGTCACCGGCGAGACGAGTAGCAGCTCCCCGCGGCGGTTGAGTCGCTCCGAGAGAAACGTCGACCCGTAGGCCTGGATCAGGAAATTGAGGGGGACGACGAAAATGAAAGCGAGCACCAGCGACTCGAAGGGGAAGGGAGGTGCGAGAGTCGAGGGGCTGGTGGTGGAACTGCTGCCCGACCCGAGGTTGCCGAGAGCGCCACCCACACCGCTCGTGCCGCCCGCGACGCCCCCGCTCGAGTCGCTCCCACCAGAGCCGCTCCCGGAGCCGACACTGCCTGTACTGTCGTCAGTATCCCCGACTCCGCTCCCGCCGGTGTCGCCGCTCCCGCCGGTGGCGTCGCCACCACCAGCGCCACCGCCGCCGGAGACCGGACCACTCCCGGCATCACCGCCGCCCCCACCCAGGGTGGCTACCCCGTCCCCCGACCGGCTCTCGTACTGGAGTGTGACCGAGACCGGAAAGGCAGCAGTCTCGTTCTCGCCCTCGCGCCGCAACTGTGCGTCGTTGTAGGCCTCCACGGCGGAGCGGAACTCCGCGGCTGCGGCCCGCCCCTTCGCGTCGGCGGCGGGACGGACCGTCACCGGGTCAGCCGCCGTCACCAGCAGGTCGATGTCGCCCTCGCGGAGCGCCTCGGGCTCGGGGTTGTGGACGGCGAAGGTGTCGTCGCCGGCCGCCACCGGATAGTAGGGGCTGTCGGCGGCGACCCCGACGCGGTAGATGCCCCGGTCGACCGCGACGCCGCTGCCGGCGATGGCCGGGGCGAGCGCCCCCAGCAGGAGCAACGCACCGACCGCGACGGCGGCGGTCCGGCGGTCGACCCCGCCGGCGTTTTTCGTCACCTCCCACCGGGCGATGCGCAACAGCTTGCGCGGGTGCATCAGGCCTCCTCGCTCCCCGGCCCCGGTCGGCGCTTTTCGGTCGGCGCGTCTCCTCGCTGGTCAGCCTCGCCGACGCCGTCGGCGCTGGCCCCGTTCTCGGCGACGTTGAGGAAGACCTCCTCCAGACTGGACTCCTCGGTGCGGATGTCCTCGACCCGCCCGCCGGCGGCCTCGGCGGCCTCCCGAACCGTGTCGACGGCGTCCATACTCCCCACGACGCTGCGGTAGCGGCCGTTCTCCCGGGCGCTCTCCGGCACCTCGACGCTCGTGTAGACGTGGTACCGGGTCTCCCCGTGCTCGGCCTGGAGCTGCGCGAGGTCGCCGCGGGCGACGATCGCCCCCTCGTTCATGATCGCGACGCGGTCGCAGACCGACTCGACGTGGAAGAGGTTGTGCGCCGAGAAGACGACCGTCTTGCCCTCCTCGGCGAGTTGCTCGGTGAACTCGATGATGTAGTTGGTGGTGAGGGGGTCCAGGCCGCTGGCGGGCTCGTCGTAGACCAGCACGTCGGGGTCGTTGACCAGCGAGCGGGCGATAGCCACCTTCCGTTTCATCCCCTTGGACATGTCGCCGAGCTGGCGGTCGCGGTGGTCCAGGTCGAGTTCGTCGAGCGTCCCGTGGATCCGCTCGGTGGCGACGTCGCGGGGCACGTCGTAGAGGTCGGCGAAAAACCGGAGGTACGACAGCGGGGTCATCTCCTCGTACAGCGGCGACTCCTCGGGGAGAAAGCCCAGCCGGGTGCGCATCTCGGTCTCCCCGGCGTCGTAGCCGGCGACGGTGGCCGTCCCGGAGGTGGGCTCGAGCAGGCCGGCCAGCATCTTCAGCGTCGTCGTCTTGCCGGCACCGTTGGGACCGACGACGCCGAACACCTCGCCGGCCTCGACCGAGAACGTGCTCCCCTCGACGGCAGCGAAGCCGCCGTACTCCTTGCGCAGGTCCCGGGCCTCTATCATCGCTTCCGCGTTACGACGCCACCGTCCTATGTGTTGGGTCCAGTTATCAGGCCTGAACACGAAGCGGGTGTATGGAACGCCGACGGACGCCCGACGGGCGACGGCTCGCGGTCACTCGCGAGGTCGGGGTCGACCGCGAGACGGCCTGGGACCTGCTGACGGACACGGAGCGGTGGCCCGAGTGGGGGCCGTCGGTGCGTGCGGTTGACTGTGAGCAGCGGTACATCGAGCCGGGGACGACCGGTCGCGTCCGCGTTCCGGGCGGGGTCTGGCTCCCGTTCGCGGTGGAGACCTGCCGGGCGTACCGGTGGACCTGGCGGGTGGCGCGGATCCCTGCGACGGGCCACTTCGTGGAGCCGGTGGAGGCGGCGAACAACAGCACCTGTCGCGTCGGATTCGAACTCCCGCTGTACGCCGTCGGCTACGCGCCGGTGTGTCGTCGTGCGCTGGGCCGCATCGCCGACCTCGCCAGGAATTAGGCTTCCAGTCGTACGTCCTGTACCTTGTGGATGTCCTCACCGATCCCCGTGCCGTCGCAGTCCTCGTTCGGGCATCGGTAGTGCCAGCCGTCGGTCGTGGCCGCTCGCTCCGCGAACCGCTCGCCACAGGAATCACAGATCAGCTGTCCCTCCGAGCAGGTGTCCCGGTGGAGCTCGAGTTCGAGTTCGGAGCTGAACGTCCGTTTGCAATCCCGACAGGTATGAGTCATAACAGAATATCTGCCCGCATCTCATAAAATCCCATCGGAACGTTCACGACGTGCGATCGCCCCTGAACCGGGCGCTCCGCCCTGAAATCTACGGGTCCGGGATGTGACATACGATCACAAACTCCCGGGTCGTTGCCAGTCCACGGCGTTGGCCGGGAACCGACGAAGCGTTGGGCTCGCGTTCGGAAGGCGGCCAGCGGTGTCCGGGCTCCAGTGAGCCCGACTACAGCAGGTCCTCGACGTGGTCGGCGACCTCCTCCGGGGTGTCGCCGACGGGGACACCGATGGACTCGCTTCGCTCGTCCATCGAGCCCTCGCTCGTTTCACTCGCGAGGACGCCGTTGTTCTCCGCGGAGTGGCCCCCTGCTCATCGGAAGTCGGGCCGTCGCAGGGCCTGCTACAGCAGGTCCTCGACGTGGTCGGCGACCTCCTCCGGGGTGTCGCCGACGGGGACGCCGTTGTTCTCGAGGGCGGTGATCTTCGAGTCGGCCGTGCCGGTCCCGGACCCGGAGACGATGGCGCCGGCGTGGCCCATCCGCTTGCCCGGCGGCGCGGTGCGGCCGGCGATGAATCCCGCCACCGGCGTGTCCATGTGCTCGCCGATGAAGCGCGCGGCCTCCTCCTCGTCCTCGCCGCCGATCTCCCCGCACATCACGATCGCGTGGGTGTCGGGGTCGGCCTCGAAGAGTTCGAGGGCGCCGATGAAGTCGGTCCCGATGATCGGGTCACCGCCGATGCCGATGGCCGTGGACTGGCCCAGCCCGCGGTCGGTGAGGTTGTCGACGACCTGGTAGGTGAGCGTTCCCGACCGGGAGACCAGGCCGACGTTGCCCGACGAGAAGATGTTGCCCGGCAGGATGCCCAGCTTGGACTCGCCGGGGGTGATGACGCCGGGGCAGTTCGGGCCGACCATGTGGGCGTCGGTCTCCCGGAGCTTCCGGTAGACCCGGCTCATGTCCTGTGTCGGGATCCCCTCGGTGATCGTCACCACCAGGTCCACGGGAGAGTCGAGCGCCTCGAAACAGGCGTCCGCGGCGAAGGCTGGGGGGACGAAGACCACGGAAGCGTCGGCCTCTTCCTCGCGGGCGGCCTCGTGAACGGTGTCGTAGACGGGGACGCCGGCGACCTCCTGGCCGCCACGTCCCGGGACCGCGCCCGCGACGACGTTGGTCCCGTACTCGAGCATCTGCTCGGTGTGGAACTTCCCCTCGCCACCGGTGATCCCCTGGACGACGACGCGGGTGTCCGAATCGACGAGCACACTCATGCGAACCACCCCCCGGTAGCGAGCCGAGCATCGCGAGGCGAGCCACGCCGGGCGCGCCCGGCGGTGGTGAGCACGAGGTTGTCAGTCGCAGCCGAGCGAGCACGGCGAGCGACGGACCGTCTGACAGAACTCATTGGTCCACCTCCTCGGCGGCCGCGACGGCGGCCTGGACGGCTGCTTCCAGTGTCTCCTCTACCTGCACGAGGTCAGTGTTGAGTATCTCCATGCCTTCCTCCGAGCGGGTCCCCGCGAGCCTGACGATCACCGGCTTGGGGATCGTATCGAACTGTTCGAGCGCGCTGTTGATCCCGTTGGCCACCTCGTCACCACGGGTGATGCCGCCGAAGATGTTGAAGACGACGGCGTCGACGTTCTCGTCGGAGAAGACCATATCGAGTGCGTTGGCGACCCGTTCGGCCTGGGCGCCGCCGCCGATGTCCAGGAAGTTCGCGGGCTCGCCACCGTAGTAATCCACGAGGTCGAGCGTCGTCATCACGAGGCCGGCGCCGTTGCCGATGATCCCCACGTTGCCGGAGAGGCGGACGTAGTCGAAGCCGTACTCGTTGGCCTTGGCCTCGAGGTCGTCCTCGGCGGCCTCCTCCTCCATCTCCGCGAGGGCGGGCTGGCGGAAGAGGGCATCGTCGTCGATGTTCATCACGGCGTCGGCGGCGATGACGTCGTTGTCGGCGGTGACCATCAGCGGGTTGATCTCCGCGTCCGCGCCGTCCTTGTCGTCCCACAGTTCGTACAGCGTCTGGAGGACGCCCGCCACGTCGTTTGCCACCTCGCGGTCGACGCCGGCGTCGTAGACGGCTTTGCGGGCCTGGTAGGGGTGCATCCCGAAGGCCGGGTCGACGTGCTCGCGGGCGATGGCGTCGGGGTCCTCCGCGGCGACCTCCTCGATGTTGACGCCCCCGCGGGTCGAGACCATCGCCACCGGCTCGCCCTCGTTGCGGTCCATCGTCACGCCCACGTACAGTTCGTTGGTGAAGTCGACGGCCTCCTCGACGAGCACGCGGTCGACGGTGTAGCCCTTCAGGTCCATCCCCAGGATCGCGTCGGCGGCCTCGCGGGCCTCCTCGTCGCTCTCGACGAGCTTGATCCCGCCGGCCTTCCCGCGGCCGCCGACCTGTACCTGCGCCTTGATCGCGACCGGGTAGCCGACCTCTCCCGCTGCGTCGACCGCCTCGTCCACGGTCGTCGCCAGCGCCGAGGACGGCGTCGGGATCCCGGCGTCCGCGAACACCTCCTTCGCCTGATACTCGTGCAGTTTCATCTCTGGCTCTCCCGGTAGTTCCAGCGAGGCCGTGTTAGGAGTATCGAAATGCGGGTCAGTACCACGAGTCTGGCGTCAGGCCGTCCTTGGCGCCACCGCGTCGGAGCCGTCGGCTCGCCACCGCAGGACGGCGATGCCGGCGAGGAGCACGGCCTGGTGGACCGCCGCTGTCGAGACGAGCGCGGCGACGGATGCCGCGGCCGCGAGCGGCATCCCGACCCCGCCGACCAGGAGCACCGCGAGGACGGCAAGCGCCGCGGCCACCCCCTGTCGGACCGCTGGCCCCGCCTCCCTCCGGAGCAGGCGTGCGACGGGCTCCTCCTTCGCGTCACCGTCGGTCAACGCGTCGAAGCACATGTGGCTCCGGGAGGCCCGCACACACTTAATTCGTTGCGCCCGGTGGTCGGGCTTCACGAGCCGGGAACGGCCAGTTCGCGAAGCGCCACTGCGCTGCCAGGGACGGATGTGGTGACAAACCCCGGAGAGAGCTGCTACTGAACCCGTGACCGGCCGTTTTCTGTTTTGATTTTTCGGCCAGATCGTTTATATCCTGATACCCGGAATGTACCGGTGAATGGAGAACCGACCGGGAGGGGAACGCGGTCGTCCGGGGGGGCGCGGGCAGTCGTCGGTCATCGGCGTCGTGCTCATCCTCGGGCTGGTCATCTCGAGCATGACGGTCATCGCGACCGTCGGCGGGGTGGCGCTACTCAACACGGAAGACGAGCTCTCGGTCTCGCGGGCGGAGAAGGTGATGACCCAGTTCGACTCCCAGAGCGCGCTGGTCGCGCTGGGGGAGACCAACGCCCGCCAGACCCAGCTCGCCTCGGGCAATAGCGGCGAGTACACCCTCGACGAAGACGCCGGCTGGATGCGGATC
>JAZKSZ010000091.1:0-8579 GCA_036625795.1 Haloarculaceae archaeon | reverse complement strand
GGCCGCCGGACGTTTCTCCCCCGGTGGTCGGCAAAGCCCTCGCCGCGCTCGTAGACGACCGTCCCGCGGACCATCGTCCACTCCGGGAAGACCGCGTCCCGCCCCTCGAAGGGCGTCCAGTCACACTTCGTGTGCAGGTCCGCCGCGCGGACCTCGGTGCTCGTCCCCGGGTCCACGAGCACGAGGTCGGCGTCGTAGCCCGCTGCTATCCGGCCCTTGCCGTCGATCCCGAAGACGTCGGCGGGGTTCGCAGCCGTGAGGTCGCGCACGCGCTCGTACTCGATACGACCCGTCCGGGCCTCCGCGAGCAGCAGCGGGAGGGCGGTCTCGACGCCCGGGACGCCGCTGGGTGCCTCCCAGATGCTCGCCTCTTTCTCGGCGCGGGTGTGGGGGGCGTGGTCGGTCGCCACCACGTCGACGGTGCCGTTCGCGACCCGGTCGAAGACCCGCTGGCGGCGCTTCTCGCGGCGCAGCGGCGGGTTCATCCGCCCGAACGTGCCGAGCTCCGGGAGGTCGCTCCGGGAGAGAAACATGTGGTGAGGGGTGACCTCGGTGGTCATCCCGGCCTCGCTCGCCGCGTCGATCCCTTCCGGCGTGCTGGCGTGGGCGATGTGGACGTCGGTCTGGCGCTCGCGGGCGACCCGGCAGGCCCGCTCGACGGCGGCGACCTCCGCGCGGGCGGTCCGGTAGGCCGACCAGGCGTCGGCGTCGGTCCGCTCGCGAGCGCTCTCGTTGAACAGGGAGGCGTCCTCGGCGTGCACAGTCACGGGAACTCCCTCCGTCCGGGCGCGGTCGAGCGCTCGCGAGAACAGCGGGGTGTCGATCCCCATGTCGCCGGTCGAATCAGCGAGAAAGACCTCCCCGAGCGCGAACAGGGGCCGGTCGAACAGCGTCGAGGGTTCCCAGCCGTCGACGACGCCGCCGTTGATCCCGTAGTCGACGATGGCGTCAGCGGCGAACTCCGCTTTCCCGTCGAAGGCCTCGCCGCCGACGGTCGGCGGGTCGGTGTTGGGCTGGTCGACGACCGTCGTCACGCCCCCCGCGGCTGCGCTCCGGCTCCCGCTCGCCCAGGTCTCCTTGTGGGGAAAGCCGGGCTGCCGGAAGTGGACGTGGACGTCGACCATCCCCGGGAGCAGGCGCTTGCCGGTGGCGTCCCGGGCCTCCTCGCCGTCCGCCGCGTCGAGCGTCCCCGCCTCCGCGACGGCCGCGACCCGCTCGCCGTCGACGCGTACGTCGCGACGCCGTCCGTCGGCGAGCGCCGCGTTCCGGATGAGCATATCCCCTCTCCCCCTGCGCCGGGGTTAAATCTTCGCAGACTGGCGCCGTCGCCGCGAGTCTCCGGTGCGAGTCCGGTTCCCGATTTCAAACACCTTCGAAGGCATCGCCTACGATCTCAGCGTGGTCGAAGCCCATTGCGGGGAGGTCCCGGGGGGCAACGGTCCGGACGCGGCGGGCCTCCTCGCGGGGTTCGGGGTCGGGGTCGTCGGCGACGGGCCGGCAGCGGTACGCGGCGCTGACCGTCCCGCGATCGTCGCGGTCTGGGTCGTCGTAGAGTCCGACGAAGGCTCCGACCTCGACGTCGAGTCCGACCTCCTCGCGTACCTCGCGAACGCAAGCCCCGCGGGCACGCTCATCGCGTTCGACAAACCCGCCGGGCAGGACCCAGTGTCCCTCGTATGGGTTATGCGTGCGCTCCATGACGAGTACCTCACCGTCGATGTCGACCACGCCGTCGGTCGCGAGCGGTCGCGTCATGGCTGACCCTGCGCGGCGGAGGCACGTAGCCCTGGCGCCGACCCGTCTCTTTTCCCTTGGGGCGGCTCTCTACCGCCAGTCCAGCCCCTCCGGCGCGGCGGGGGGCTCGAGCGGACTCGCCGGCGCGTCGGGCTGGATCTCCGGCGTGTTGTACCCACGCGGTGCGAGGTCGTTCGGGGCGTCGGGGTAGAGCGTGGAGGCCAACGCGTGCAGCTGGCGGCGACCCACGCCGAGTTCGAACTGCCCGCCGCCGTACAGCCGAATTTCCCGCTCCAGCGCGTACTCGACGGTGTCCAGAAGCGACGCCACAGTTCCAAACCGCGAGGGCTTGATGTTCAGCCACTCCGGCTCGAACGGCAGGTTCTCGACCGAGCCGACGCCGGTGACCGGGTAGTCCCAGGAGACCCGCTCCTCGTGGCCCTCGAACAGCGGCCGGGTCTCGTCGGTGAGTGCCGGGTCCTCGATGACCGCGTCGGGAAACGTCTCCAGGACGAGGTCGTAGAGGCCCGGGTCGGGCTCGCTATCGACGTCGGTCCCCTCGTACAGCCCCTTGAGGTCGAGGATACGGACTGGTGCCAGCGCCGCGACCCGCTCGACGAGGTCGCGGTCCCACTCCGGTGTCGGGTCGAGCTTGAACTCGAGGTCGCCGTGGACCTCGAGTGCCCGCTCGATACGCTCGGTTGTCGGCGGCTCGCCCAGCCGCGTGCTGACGACGAAGCTGACGGGGTCGTAGCTCCGGTCGAGCGCGCTCGCCAGCGTCTCGTCAGCCTGCCGGAGCGCCAGGTCCAGCGCCGCACTCTCGACGGCCCACCGGCGGTACTGACGGAAGACATCCCGGTCTGGTTCCTTCGTGGGAAAGAGACCGACGTCGTCGAGCATCGACGAGAAGGAGTCGAGTGTGTACTCGCCGGCCAGCGGGAACCGGTCGAAGTCGGGGTCAGCCTCCAGGAGCGCCTCGTGGTCGGCGGTCTCGTAGGTCACGTCCTCGCCGTAACCGGTCGCGTCCGGTCCCTGCAGGGCGAAGACCGTCGAGACCCTGGTGAAGTCGCTCGACGTCTCGCCCTCCAGCCGGGAGAGGTCGTAGCCCTCCACGGTAAGCGGGAGGTCGGCAACCCGGTCGTAGAGCGTCATCGGCCGGAGTAGGCGGCGACCCCGCCTAACGGTTGGGGTAGTGCATGCCTGATAGCACCCCGACGACGCTCACCCGACGCCGATAAACCAGCTCCGGCCCTACCGACGGTAATGGCCGTCACGCTTGCCGCGGACGTGCTCTCGCGGTACTGCCGGTTCTCGCTGTACAACTCCCCCTTCGTCGCCCACGACCGCGGCTGTGCGGTCGACCTCTACCCCGGCGACGAGACGACGACCGCGAAGCGGGCTCCTTCCCCGGTGGCCGGCGAGGTCGTCGACACCCGGACCGTCGCCGCCCCGCCCAAACCGTACGCCGCCGACGAGGACCACCTGATCCTGGTCGACACCGGCGACCGCATCGCCCGGATGCTCCACGTCGACCCGTCGGTCGAGGCCGGCGACACGGTCGCTGTCGGTGACCCGCTCGGCGAACTCGTCCGGGCGGGCTTTTTCGCTCCCTGGGTCCCCAACCACATCCACCTCGGCTTCCGCGAGGACGGTACCGACCCCTACCGCGCCTCGGGCTCGCTGCCGCTGGAACTCGGCCCCGACGTCGACCTGCGACCCGTCGCCTGGGACGGGACCGGAACGGTCGTGGCCGCAGACGAGACGTGGGCCCTCCTTGACGCGCCCGCCCACCCCGCGCCGGGCGACGCCTTCGCCGGCGTCGCGGCCCGGGATACCTTCGAAGGTAACTCGGTCCTCGATGGCGGCTGCACGCACTACGATGGCGGCGGGCTGCTCGGGGTCGGGGTGAGTGGCGACGGGAGCGACAGGCTGGGCGACGGCGAAGAGACAGTTGCGCTCGCGGGGACGACCGTCGGGACTGCCAGCGGGAGACACGTGACCTGGCGCGACGCCGAGGTCCGCGCGAACGGCGACCCGGTCACTGGCGTGGCGCTGTTCTGTGGCCGCGACCGCGCGGGCGTGAAACTCGTCGGGGAGGGTGTCGACCTGTCGGTCGGTCGGGACGTGCGGGTGACCGTCGAGCCGGCTGCGTGAGCGGGAACGCCGACCACCCACAGTTTTCAGCCCCGGCACGGAAGCGACTCCATGGCACTCGTCGACACGCTCAGAGCACGCGAGCCCGCGGTCGGCAACTGGCTCTCGCTGCGGGACCCGGCGGTCGCGGAGATCAGCGCCGAACTCGGCTTCGACTTCGTGGTGCTCGACATCGAGCACACGCCCAACACCCTGGAGACGGTCGTCGACATGGCCCGGGCCACCGACGCCGCCGAGGGCGACACGGAAGCCATCGTCCGTCTCCCCTGGAACGACCCGGTCGTCATCAAGCGCGTGCTGGACACCGGCGTCGCGGGCGTGATGTCCCCGATGGTCGACGACGCCGACGACGCCCGGGCGTTCGTCGAGGCGACCCGCTACCCGCCCGAGGGCAATCGGGGCGTGGCCGGCGGCCGCGCCGCCCGGTACGGCCTGGAGATGGACGACTACGTCGAGACGGCCAACGACCGCGTGCTCACGGTCGCGCAGGTCGAGACCGAGTCGGGCTTCGAGCACGTCGAGGAGATCGCCGCCGTCGACGGGCTGGACGGCCTCTTCGTGGGGCCGGCGGACCTGTCGGCCAACCTGGGGATGTACGGCGAGTACGAGTCCGAGGCCTTCTTCGACGCCGTCGACCGGGTGGTTGCGGCAGCCCACGCCGAGGACAAGCCGGTGGCGACACTCGCCTTCGGCCGCGAGGAGATCGAGCGCTACGTCGACCGTGGCTTCGACTTCGTGATGGCCGGGACCGACACCAGTCACATGATGGGCGGGGCCGCGACCTCGAAGGCAGCCTTCGAGGAGGCCGTCGGCGACCGCGACGGCTGATTTCGGGGTTCACACTGTCGGCGGTGACCGCCCACACGTCGGCCGGTCGGACGCGGACCAGCAGTTATAATTGGGAACCGGCAGTCGGTGGCTGGTATGGTAGACCACACCGCCGCGATCGCTGGCGTGTACGAACACCCGACCCGGGAGGCTCCCGACAAGTCCACGGCCCAACTGCACGGGGACGTGGCCGTCGGGGCGCTGGCGGACGCCGGGCTCGAAAAGGGCGACGTCGACGGTTACTTCACCGCCGGGCGGCCCGGCCGGGTCATGTCGATGGTCGACTACCTGGGCCTGCAGGACCTGGCGTACGTGGACTCGACCGACGTCGGCGGTACCTCCTACGTCTCCCACGTCGGCCACGCCGCCGCGGCCATCGCCGAGGGGAAATGCGACGTCGCGCTCGTCACGATGGCGGGACGCCCGCGCTCGCGGTCCGGCAGTGGCGGGCCCCCCTCCGGTCCCCACGCGGACTTCGAGGAGACCTACGGGATCGGCACCGTCAACATGTACGCCCTCGCGGCCCGCCGACACATGCACGAGTACGGCACGACGGCCGAACAGCTCGCCGAGGTCCGGGTGGCGGCCTCCGAGCACGCCCAGTACAACGAGGACGCGATGTTCCAGGACCCCGTGACTGTCGAGGACGTCGTCGAGTCCCGGCCGGTCGCCGACCCGCTCCATCTGCTCGACTGCTGTGTCGTCTCCGACGGCGGCGGCGCGGTTATCGTCGTCAGCCCCGAGGTCGCCGACGACCTCGACCGCGACTGCGTGTCGGTGCTGGGCCACGGCGAGGCGGTGAAACACCACGACGCCGGCGACATCGACCTGACCTACACCGGCGCTGTCGAATCCGGCCCGCGGGCCTTCGAGGAGGCGGGCATCACCCACGACGACGTCGACTACGCCTCCATCTACGACTCCTTTACCATCACCGTCGTCGAGACGCTGGAGGACCTCGGCTTCTGCGAGAAGGGCGAGGGCGGCGAGTTCGTGGAGGGCGGCACGCTGCGGGCGCCAGACGGCGAACTGCCGTTCAATACTGACGGGGGTGGGCTCTGCAACAACCACCCCGCGAACCGCGGCGGGATGCCGAAGATCATCGAGACGGTCCGGCAACTCCGCGGCGAGGCCAACGAGGAAGTCCAGGTGCCCGACTGCGAGACCGGTCTCTCGCACGGCACCGGCGGGAACCTCGGGACACGGATGACCAGCACCACTCTCGTCTTGGGGGGTGACCGGTGATGTCCGGCGACGCGAACGACCCCGCCCTCCCGACGCCCGACGTCTCACCGACGCCCGAAACCGAGCCGTACTGGGAGGCCGCCGCCGAGGGTCGGCTGCTGGTGATGGGTTGCAACGAGTGCGGCCGCGTCTACCACCCGCCGCGGGCTCGGTGTCCGGACTGTCTCTCCGACGACACCGAGTGGACCGAGGCCAGCGGCGAGGGCGAGATATACGCCCACTCTGTCACCCGCCAGATGGGGCCGCCCTACGCCGAGTCGACCCCGTACGTCGTCGCCTACGTCGAACTCGCGGAGGGGCCCCGGATGCTGACCAACGTCGTCACCGACGACCCCGAGGCGCTCTCAGTCGGTCAGTCCGTCGCGGTCGTCTTCGACGATACCGACGACGGGGAGTACGCTATCCCGCGATTCGAGCCGGTCTAAGGTACGGCTCGGCTCTCCTCCGCGAACCGGTCGGCTCACCGAAAGATACTTCGGTGTGTTAATGCACCACACGGCCATGCAGTTCGGGATCTTCTACGAACACCAGTTGCCCCGGCCCTGGCAGGAGGACGACGAGCGTCGCCTCTATCACGAGGCCCTGGAGCAGGTCGAGCTGGCCGACGATCTGGGGATCGACTACGTCTGGGAGGTCGAACACCACTTCCTGGAGGAGTACAGTCACTCCTCGGCCCCGGAGGTGTTTCTCGCCGCGGCCGCGCGCAACACGGAGCAGATCAAGCTCGGCCACGGGATCAAGCTGATGCCGCCGGAGTACAACCCGCCCCCGAGGGTCGCCGAGGAGGTGGCGACGCTGGACCTCGTTTCCGATGGCCGCGTCCAGTGGGGCACCGGCGAGTCCGCCTCCCGGACCGAACTGGAGGGCTTTGGCGTCGAGCCCAGCGAGAAGTTCTCCAAGTGGCGGGAGGCCACCGAGCAGGTGGCGAACATGCTGTCGATGGAGCCGTACCCCGGCTACGAGGGCGAGCACTTCGAGATGCCCCCGCGCAACGTCGTCCCCAAGCCGGTCCAGGACCCGCATCCGCCGCTGTGGATGGCCTGTTCGAGCCGGGAGATGATCGAGACTGCCGCCAGGTGCGGGGTGGGGGCACTGTGTTTCGCCTTCGCCGACCCCGACGAGGCCGAACAGTGGGTCGACACCTACTACGAGACCTTCAAAGAGGAATGTGTCCCCATCGGGCGGGCTGTCAACCCCAACATCGCGATGACCACGGGCTTCTCCTGTCACGAGGACCCCGACGTGGCGGAGGAGCGGGGCGCCGAAGGGTTCGCCTTCTTCCAGTACGCGCTGGGCCACTACTACCAGTTCGGCGACCACACGCCAGGCGAGACGGACATCTGGGCGGAGTTTCAGGCCGCCGGCGGCGTCGACGCCCTCGACGAAGAGGACGTTCTGGAGTCGGCCATCGGTTCCCCCGCGGCGATCCGCGAGCATCTCCGGGGGTTCGAGGAGGCCGGCGTCGACCAGGTCATCTTCGTCCAGCAGGGCGGGAACAACGAGCACGAACACATCTGCCACTCCCTGGAACTGTTCGCCGAGGAGGTGATGCCGGCGTTCCACGACCGCGACGCCGACCACCGCCGCCGGAAGGACGCGGAACTGGCGCCCTACGTCGAGCGGGCGATGGAACGCAAGGAAACCATGGAGCCGGTCGACGAGGAGGACCTCCCGCTGGTCCATCCCTACGAGCGGGCCGCCGACGACTGAGACCGGGCCGCCCCACGCCGGTATCCCGCTTCGGTCGCAAACGTGTGGGACGTTTCCACGTGTGCCATCTACATTTATGACTGTGGAACGTCAGGGAAGTTCATGGACTTCAGTGTCCCCTCGGAAGCGAAGCAGATCAACAAGGCGCTAGACGACTTCATCGAGCAGGAGGTCGACCCGCTGGAGAGCGAGCATCCGGAATTCCTGGGCGAGGACTACGAGCGACACATCGTCGACGAGGACCACTACCAGGTCCCCGAGTACCGCGACATCGTCGAGCAGATCCGCAAGAAATCTGTCGAGGCGGGCTTCTACGGCATGTCGATGCCCGAGGAGGTCGGCGGTGGTGGCGTCGACATCCTGACCCGCGGCATCGTCGGCGAGCACCTCGCCAACCGGCCGCCGGGCTTTCACAGCGCCATCCTCGGCGGCGCGGGCGGCCCGACGCCCATCCTGATGGAACTCGACGACGACCAGCGCGAGGAGTATCTCTACCCCGTCATGGAGGGGGAGAAGACGACCTGCTTCGCGCTGACCGAGCCCGACCACGGCAGCGACCCTCACTTCATGAACTCGACCGCCGAGAAGGACGGCGACGAGTGGGTCATCAACGGCAACAAGTACTGGATCACCAACGGGCCCTACGCCGACTTCGCGATGGTCTTCGCCCGCACGTCCGGCGAGCCCGGCGACTACGAGGGGATCACCTGCTTCCTCGTCGACGACGACAACCCCGGCTTCAGTGTCGAGAAGGTCCACCGGACGATGGGACTGACGCCGGGCGGCCAGGCCGAACTCCGCTTCGACGACTGCCGGGTGCCCGAAGACCAGGTGCTGGGTGACGTCGACCAGGGCTTCGCCGCCGCGATGGAGTGGATCGGCGGCGGCCGGATCAACATCGCCGCCGC